>JACDAE010000025.1 GCA_013695595.1 Ktedonobacteraceae bacterium
CAACGAAAACGAGCGTACGAGGGCCGTATTGCCCTCTATGAGCGCAACCTCCCTGGGCTTCTCACGGCTGGTAATCAGTAAGCAACTCTGATGACGGGTCTCTGCAATACGCCGCAATATCTTCCCATACCCTTCGTAATCTGTTAGATAATGACCCGCACGTTGCCCACCTTGCAAAAGAGAATCGAGATTATCGAGCACCAGGAGACAACGTTGTTCTCCCAATAGTTTGAGCATCAGAGAGATGCGTTCGTCCAGGGTGCCTGTATGTTCTAAATGCTCTGAGCGCAAGAGGAAGCGCAGGCAACTCTCGGTAAGGCTCTCCAGATGGGGAATATTGTGCAAAGAGAACCAGATAACATGCTCAAACGAACCCTGTATCCTCTCAACTACTTTTTGCACAAATGTTGTTTTGCCCGCACCACCCAAACCAAACACGGCGATCACCTGGCAACGATCTACCGTAATCCACTGCTCCATCAGCGCAAGCTCTGTTTCACGACCATAAAAATGTTCCTGAGTAGAGACTGACAGACGATCCTCGCCCGGCTCACGCAATACATGGACACGCTCCTGTCTCTCATCAAGAGGCGGGGCATTATGTTGAACAGGATCATGGACGACATTTACAGTTTCGAGAACGGAAGGAGCAACCAGGGGCGTTTGCACCTCAGTAGGCACCTCTTCTACAAACAGACCTAATTCGATAGCGCTTTTTTGAAAGAGTACCATCAGTCTTTTCACATTGTGTGCGTCGGGCTTCGATTTGTTGCGTTCCCAACGTCCCACCGTCTTCGAGTCACAACCAAGCGCTGCTGCAACCTCTTTTTGCGAAAAACCACGCTTCTTCCGCTCTTGCCTGAGAATGGTATGCCAGGACGAATGCATCCCCATTTTTAAAATCCCCCCAATACTCTTTCACTATAACCGGACCGCTCTCTGATCAGAGTAAACATGCCCTATAGATGTCCTCTTTCTGCCGTAGGCCTGTGGTTCTTATTGCATGCAAAGTAGAGTATCTTCATAGCAGAGAGAATAATACTGTACAGCTTGCTCTCTAGTTTAACAAAGAAACCGGTAGAACCGCAAGTGCATGCATCATTCACCTCTTAAACCTACAAAATGGGATACGGTTCGACCGCGTCCGCGCTTCATCGGCCCTGAGCCATATAATCAAGGAGAACAACCTATGACCTCACACGTCCATCAGAAAAGTGTCGATACCTTTGTATGCACCCATTGCCATACAAATAAAACAAGCCGTTGTGCACTCTGCAAGGATCGCATGTGCGCCACACATCATGTAAAAGTACAGGGCTATGTACCTGAAGGCGCGGTAGCTATGTGCCAATCATGCGCAAAATATATAGATACGATCGTGTCTCCTAAATATTCGCAGTAGGAAAAAACCCCTTTTTAAATTGTCTCATCTGTAACGTCTGTAGTAATGATATCGGTAAATCGATAAAGAGCATATAACAGAATTACTACAGCACACGATTACATTTTCACCGGACATACAGCAAAAAATCGCTACATCATCAGGAGGTGTGAAATGTTATCTCGCTCATGGAAAAATCTTGACGAAGTGTTAGATACGTTCGCTCAAAAGAAGGGCGAGCCGGGCAATTTACATGAAACATTACAATACATTGTGCAAACGGCAAAGAAGCTCTCAGGTGCAGATGTCTGTGTCATCTTTGCTATCAATCCAATCACCGGGCAATTCATTTCACCACCCGTCATCGAAGGCGGCCTTTTAAGTGAAGATAATGCACTGATCTACGAACTGCCGAAAGAAGGACTGGCACAACAGGTTCTCAAAGGCGGCGGATTGCTGGTCGAAGATATAGAAAGTACGCTCGACTATCATAGCAAGTTTAATCATGCCGAAGACATCCGCTCATTTGTGGCCCTGACGCTCTGCAAAAGGCAGGATCAGAATCCACTGGGAGTTCTCTATCTCCACTACAGGCAATGCCAGGTCTTCAGTCCCGAAGACCATAATCTGTTTCAGCTCTTTACCGACCAGGCCGCATTTCTGCTGCAAGAAACGTGGCTGCTCCTACGCTATCAGGAAGTCGCACGTATTGGACAAGATATTAACCACGACTTTGCGACCGCCGATATCCTGTTTCAGAAATTGCAAAAAGGCATTCCTGATATCGTTGATACGCAACATGCGCTCTTGCTGGCGGTCTATCAACAGGGTACCCATAAGACGGAACTGCATATGGAGGAGGAGGGACGCTCTTTATTCTACGAGCATATCCAGGGTGGGGCATGCGACTATGTGATGAAAACACAACAACCCGTGTTTATCGAGAGCCTGAGCCTGGAAGCCAGGGATCTCCCCTTCCAGATCGCCAGAGTTGAGGAGACCGAACCCAAAGAAGCCTACATTTTTGTTCCACTGGTCTTGCGTGAAACCTCCCTTGGGGTGCTTTCTATCCAGCACCCACAAGCATATGTCTATACACAGGAGGACCTCTCCATTTTGCAACTGCTCGCTAATCATATTGCCCTTGCGCTCAACAATATCTCTCAATATGAGACGTTACGCAGCCTCCACGAAACGGGCCAGTTGCTAACGCAACAACTCGACTCCGGTGATACCTTGCAGGTCACCGTTGATAAGATCCATGAAGCGACCCAGGCCGATCTTGTCGTCCTCTATGCCTATGAGCCAACACGCCAACATTCCGTCTCGCCACCCTCGTTTGCTGGCAAATTGCTGAATACCTCCTCGTACCATTTCCTTCACAACAATCAGCCAGGAGACATGGCAGATCTCCTCTTTCATAAAACACAATCCATCTTCTTGACGGAAAGTCAGGACTTTTTCTGTCAATCAGACTCTTCTACCGTGCAGGCACGCCAATGTGCATTCCAGTACAATGAGCAAGTCCAGTCGACGGCCCTGCTTCCACTGCATGTCGGGGACGAACTCATTGGTGTTCTGTTTGTTCACTTTCGCCAACAACAAAACTTTGACAATCTGCAAAAACTTTTTATCGAAGGATTGGCACATTATGCTTCGATTGCCATTCGGAATGCACACACCTTCGATACGCTCTCGCAGCGCCGTGCACGCGATCTGGCAACACTCCAAAACATCGATCATGAACTTAACAGTGTCCTGGATTTGAAGCACATCCTTACACGACTACTAGAGCTGGCATGTGAACGAGTCCCGACTGAAGGTGCCTCGATCTGGCTGCTGAAGCCACGCACCAAAATACTCGAATTGATGACCTCTATCTATCGCCATAGCGAAGGGCGACGGACACCACAGAACCCGATGCAAGACACACAAGGCATTACACGCTGGGTCGCCGAACACAAAGAATGTGCACGAGTTGCCAATGTGCATCGTGACGCTCCCTGGCGTGACCTCTATGTGCAAATGATGCCCGACACGCTTTCAGAGTTGGATGTGCCTATTCTAAATGAAGAGGAGGTTATCGGCGTCCTCAATTTTGAAAGCACCCGCGAAGGGGCATTTCGTCAGGAAGATGAGGACTTCCTCCAGACCCTGGCGGGACAGGCTGTGCTGGCGATCCGCAATGCCCAGGCGTATGAACGAGAAAAGCGACTGGCCGAAGAGGGACGCGTCCTCAATGAAATCAGCAAAGAGATCATCAGTCAGCTTGAAGATCATAGTCACGTCTTTGACCTGATCCTGGAAAAAGCGCTCGACCTGACGCATTCTGAAACGGGTGTGTTGATGCTATACGATGCCGAACGCAATGATTTATGGATGGCCGCCGAGCACGGCGTTTTTGAGGAGGTGAAAGGTAATCGTCATAGCCTGCATCAAGGAGTCGTAGGGCATGTCGCGCGCACCAGAGAATTGCTCAATGTCGATCTGACCCAGGCTCCCTGGAATGATGTCTATCTCGATTATATCCCTGACGCACGCTACGAACTGGCGGTTCCTATGCTCGCAGGCCCTGAATTGCGCGGTGTGCTCAATATCGAAAGCTCTTCACCCTACAACTTTACCGATCGAGACGAGCGCCTGCTCAAAGGGCTGGCGGACCTGGCCGTGGTTGCCTTACAACATGCTGAGTTGTACGCAAAAGCAGAGAGTGATGCCAAACGCTTTTCCCTACTCTATCAAGCGGCGGCAACGCTCAGCGAGATCAGCGAAATAGAGCAACTTGAACATGCTTATGATATTATTCTCAATCTGGCGGCGACCTACAAACAAAATCGCGTGATCCTGCGCCGCTATGATTCATCGTCGCGCCAATTGATCTTGACGCGCCAATATCAACATACAGACCTTGTCGAACAGCTAGCACTCGATGATGGCGTCAGTGGGCTGGTCGCCCGTGAGCAACAGACGATCAGCATCAATGATATCCATTACCTTCCCCCTCATCTGCCTGAAGTGAAACTCGACGAAAAAACCAATCGCTCACTCGTCGTTGTCCCGATCCGCTTCAAAGAAAGCTTTTATGGAACGCTTGGTCTGAGCCATCAAAAGGCCAGTTATTTTAAAGAGACCGATATCAAATTTTTTGAAGGGCTGGCACATCAGTTAGGGGCCACGATCTACCGCCTGGAATCCGAAAAACGTGCCCAGGAGTTAGAAAAGCTCAGCGCCATTGGACATTTTGCCTTTGAGCTGACCCATCGCTGGGACAATGATCTGGGCCTGGTGAAATCCCATGTCAATAACATCAATGCTGAACTGGCAACGATGGGAGAGAATAACATAACCATCACCAGGGAACTGGACAATATCGTCCAGGGTGTACGCAACGTCCTGAATTGGAGCCAGGATCTCAAACTTGTTGCGGCATCAGGGAGCGCAATAGATAAAGTCGAGATCACCTCGATTAAAACACTCTTCACAGAACTGCAGCAACAGATGCGTTCGTTCTGCCCTTCTACTATTGATGTGGAGATCTCCCTTGCCGATGATCTGGCTCAAGTAGAGATTATTCCACGCCTGATCGCCGACTGCTTACGAAACCTGATCAAAAATGCGCTGGACGCAATGCATCAGAGAGGAACATTGCGTTTAGAAGCGGAGAACAATGAAGAAGCAGTCGCGATCCGTGTGACGGATACGGGCGTCGGCATCCCAGAAGAAATGCTGGAAAAAATCTTTGAACTTTTTATCTCGACAAAGGGCAGTTCGGGCTTTGGCCTCTGGAGTGCCCGTACCAATGCGTTAAAAAATCACGGAACGCTGGAGGTGAAAAGCATTGTCGGGCAAGGAACCACCTTTACGTTACTCTTACCAAAAGCGAAACACTGTACATCATAGTGCCTGTTCTATTATCCACATCGTGAGGGGAATCGTGCTATGAACAGACAAGGGCGTATCCTGATTATGGACGACGAAGAACGCTGGCGTGAGATGCTCTCCGGCACTCTCACACGCGGCGGCTTCCTCGTCCATACAGCTCCAACGGCAAAAGAAGCACTACAACGTTTAGAAGAGACGTTTTACCACGTCCTGGTGCTTGACCTGCGCATGGAAGAACGCAATCCAGATAATTTTGATGGTATGACATTACTCAATGAAATCAAAAAACGCGGCTTAAATCCTGCGATCAAGGTAATCATGCTCTCCGCCTACGGCACAACAGAGCAGATGCGCGTCACATTTAAAGATTATCAGGTCGTCGATTTCGTTCCGAAAGACCAGTTTGACAACAAAGTCTTTCTGGAGAACCTGCGCCAGATCTTTCTCACTAAAGTACGTATTAATCTGGACCTTGCCATTCACTGGCAACAGGGGAGTTCAGCAGAAACGGCTGTCCTGAATATGGAGATCGCGGGCACGCGGGTGAAACGTAATTCTCCCCTACAGCAACGCACAGCCCTGGAACTTGATGATCTGCTCTGTCGCCTGTTCTACAAAGCGCAAAGCATCATCGTCCAGCCGCTCATCCCAGGCTTAAGCGGCGCACGCGTTTTACAGATCCACCCCTTCTTCTCCGATGGAGGCGGACACTCAGTCGTCGTCAAATTCGGCTTTGCAGAGAAAATAGAAGGCGAACACAAAAACTTCAAGAGCTACGTTCAATCTTTCTTTGGCGGGAGACGCACGACGATCACCGAAGAGGTACGCCGTACGCCCCACCTCGGAGGCATTGTTTATTCGTTGGTTGGTGCCGAAAACGAGCGCCTCGAAAACTTTGGGAGCTTCTATCAACGCGCCACCCTCTCGCAAATTGCCAGTGTCATTGACGAACTTTTTTTAACGACTTGCAATACCTGGTATGCCAATCCAGGCGTCCTGCAACCTCGTAACCTCACGGAAGATTACCAACAGTTGTTTGGCTCTAAATTAGAACGTATGGAGCAAAAAGTCTCGGAAGCACTGCAATTCATGCCTGGGAAACATAGACATACCTTTAAATCATTATCCGGCACACGCACCTTTACCAATCCTATTCAGGCAGCGACGGGACAAATAATGATCTATCCGACCTATGTCTGCATCACCCACGGCGACTTCAACCACAATAACATCTTCGTGGATACTGATGGGCACACCTGGCTGATCGACTTCCAAAACACAGGGCGCGGCCACATTTTACGCGATGTTGCCATGCTTGACTCCACCATACGCTTCCAGTTATTAGAAACCGAGGAAACTACCCTGGAAGAATGCCTGGAATTGGAGGAAGCACTCAATAGTATTACACGCTTCAGCCACATCTCGCAATTGACAGACAAATTAGTTACCCAGAACCCGGCATTACAGAAGGCATATGATACCGTCGTGCACCTGCGCATGATCGCTCGTAAACTAGTCGCACAAAATTCAAATGATGACATTAGCGAGTATTATGCCGCCCTCTTCTACAATGCCCTGAATGCGCTCCACTTCACAACCCTCTCGCAACGACAACACGAACACGCAATGCTATCCGCAAGCATTCTTGCAGATCGTCTGAAATTGGTACGCTAACGTCTCTTCTATCAACACCACGTGCAACGACAGCACGTACAAGCAAGAGCAATGACGCTCTTTCTTATATATACAACAACACCAATATAGCCCTGTTATTCATTCACGGCCAGGGCAACCTGATTAAAGAACCGCTCCAATAACTCTTCATTCAACTTTCCGTATCTGCGCACACCGCTACAGAGATCCAGGGCGAATGGCCCAACCTGTTTGATGGCCTGGGCAACATTATCTGCATTCAATCCGCCTGCCAGGAAGATTGGCACATTGACCTGTGCACGAATGGCGCGGCTAATCTCCCAATTATGTACACGCCCGGTCCCTCCCAGCTCTTTGACGGGCAACGTTTGATTGCCGGAGTCGAGCAGAATAGCATTGACGTGAGGAGCCACAGCGAGCGCCTCCGCAAGCGATTCGTCGCCCCCTACATGGATAACCTGCACAAGCGCGATACCCGGCAGGGCCGCACGTAGTTCTTCATAAGTCCCATGTTGTAGGCGATCACAGATCTGGATGGTATTGACCTTACAACGCTGCTGCTGCTTGACGATTTCAGCAACATTCTGCTCACTGGTAAGGAGAAATGAGGAGACGCCGGGCGGAATAGTTGCGGTAATCTGCGCAATGGCCTCTTCGGCGATGACGCCGGGACCACTGGGCATGTTGGAGACCAGGCCAAGAGCCGATGCGCCATATTGAACCGCCAATCGGGCTTCTTCGATACTGCTGATACAGCTGATTTTGATGCGAGGTTTTTTTGTGACTTGCACCTTCTTTGCCTTCTTTCTGGATACGCTATATCTGGCCCCTACGATTACAAATTGATGAGAGTGCCGTGATATTATAGCATCCCTGGGAAGGCTTGTGATGCTGGCATACTGCCTTCTATAAAATGTCAATGTGAATGATTGATTTTTCCGGTACCGCTTGTTATACTAAAGTGAAATGGCAAGGATCCCCCCATGCCCTATGTTCTAGTGGAAGGGAACGTTCCGTGCACCGCAAAGATCGAGTATTCGAGGCGCTGCGATCATTGTGCACACAACGGCCTGCACAAAGTAGTGTATTACGTCGTCACACTGGTTTCAGCGCGGAAGAAGTTGCAGAACTTGCAGAAGTTGATCGAACAAATGCCAGCCGAGACCTCAATCTTCTGGCACAAGAGGGGATGATCGAACGCATCCCCGGTCGCCCCGTACTCTTCAGACTTAAAACACCTGTCGTACAGGTCGAAGTAGCACAATTAGAGGAAGCTAAAACAACAAACGGAGCTACCCACTCAATATTCCCTACACCAACAAAAATAGTGCCACACAGTAGAGCAGCCACCATTTCAGCAACGATTCATGTTGGCGCAGTTGTCACCAGCTTTGAGACGCTCATTGGCAGTAACGATGGCATCAAAATTGCCATCCAGCAGGCAAAGGCAGCGATCCTCTACCCACCACGAGGTCTGCATACCCTGCTGCATGGACCCAGCGGCGTAGGCAAGACCACACTGGCACGGTTGATGCATGCATTTGCCCTGGAACAACAGGCCCTCCCACCCGATGCTCCATTTGTGAGCTTCAATTGTGCGGACTATGCAGGCAATCCACAACTGCTAATGGCCCATCTCTTCGGAGTCGTGCGCGGTGCTTACACGGGTGCAGACCATGATCGCATCGGATTGGTGGAACAGGCTCATCGTGGCATCCTCTTCCTGGATGAGGTTCATCGCCTGCCACCAGAAGGCCAGGAGATGCTTTTCTACCTGATGGATCGCGAACGCTTCAGACGTATGGGCGATGCCAAAGAACGCCAGGCATCACTCCTCCTATTGGCCGCGACAACAGAAGATCCAAATACTGCACTCTTGCCAACATTTCGGCGTCGTATCCCCATGGTGATTACCCTGCCCGGCCTGCAACAACGCACGGTGACAGAGCGCTACGAACTCTTACGAGCATTTTTCACCACTGAATGTAGCAGCATCGGAACTAATATCCACGTCGCACCACAGGTGCTTCACGCTCTGCTTCTTTATGATTGCCCAGGCAATATCGGACAACTGCGCACCGATGTCCAATTAACCTGTGCACGCGCCTACCTGGAGTATCGCACTAACAATCTTTCGGAGATGAACGTCCATACCGGCGTACTACCAGAACACATACGGCGCGGTCTCCTACGCACGATAGAACTCCATCGGACACTGGAACCGCTGCTCCACCAGCTAGAGGCCACCCATATTTTTACGCCAACAGGCTTGAGCCTGAATGCGGGCAACGATTCGGCACAAAATCTTTATGAAACAATCAGTAGCGAATTACAGACATTACGCAGCAATGGCATGTCCGAGCAAGAAATCAGCAAATTGCTCAACCTGGACATCCAACATTATTTTCAGCATTTCGCCGATACCGTGAGCCAGGAACACCTGGAAGTCTCAAATCATCTGGTAGATGAGCATCTTTTGATCGTGAGCCATTCTATTGTACAGTTCGCGGAAGAGAAACTTGAGCGTTCTTTTCCTGAAAAGCTCTCACTGGTCCTGGCAATGCACCTTGCCAGTGCGCTAGAGCATATCGCACAGGGGCGCACGCTGGTCACGCTCCAATCTACACGCCAGACCTATCCCACCGAATATGCCGTAGCCCAGAAGGCGTTGCAGCATGCCAGTTCCGCGCTCAATACAGCATTGCCAGCTAGTGAGACCGATGTCTTAACGATCCTGTTAGCAAACGCAGATACCCTCCTGAGCAATGAGCAGGCGGCGATAGGTATCGTGGTCGCAACTCACGGCAGAGGGATCGCGACAGGTATTGCTGAACTGGTAAGCACATTGGCAGGCTTTAAGTCCACGATAGCGTTAGAACTCTCATTGGAACAATCACCAGAAGAACTTCTCATACAGGTAGAGCATTGTGTCTACGATGCCAACCAGGGAAGCGGCGTACTCCTACTGGTAGACTTTGCCTCGTTGCTCCCATTAGGCGACCTGATCACGCAAAGAACAGGGATACAGACGCGCACAGTCGCAGGCGTCAGTGCACCCCTGGCCGTCGAAGCGACCCGCAAAGCACAACGCACCAACCACATCACATTGGATCAATTAGCAAATAGCCTGGCACAAATCAACGGAAGCGGCGAAAGCGATCAAGCGCCACTAGAACGCGCACAGCATCTGCCAATTCATCGCAATATACTACAACCGCTCGTGATCTCCAATTCCGAAGCGGAACGGGTGATCCTCTCCGTTTGCCTGACCGGATCAGGTAGCGCAATCAAACTGGCGGAATTGATTGAAGAACACCTTCCCGGTCTACGTGGGCAAAACATTGAGATTATATGCATGGATATCAATCTGTCATCGCTGGCGGAGGCCGATGTAGAGCGGCAGATAGGCAATCGACCGATCATAGCAATCGTTGGCACCATCAATCCACGGCTGAAGAGCTATCCCTTTATCTCGTTGACAGAACTGCTCTTTGGAGATGGCATTGCACGTCTACGCACCCTACTTGGTGAGACGCTGATCGATCCAGCACTTTTACAGCCGAAGCCAGTTGTCTCCCCTCCACCTGCGACGCCAACCTTTACGCGGCGTGCCGAATTGATGCGTGAAATCTCTTACACGCTGAGCCAACGGCTTTTCTTCTTAAATCCTGTACGTGCGCTACCCCTGATCGAGCGCATGATCGACCTGATTGAAGTTGAGGTTGGCGAAAACTTCGAGCTAGAGGTGCTGGCTGGTTTAATTCTGCACCTGGCCTGTGTACTCGAAAGGGGATCAGAGCAGGAGAACCAATTTGTCAGTGAGGCTGTACGAGAACGAGTTGGGCACCAATATACCAGAGAACTCAGTATCTGTCTGCGTGCGTTGCAGGTGCTCAGCACGCAGATTGCGCGGCCCCTCCCCGATGAAGAAGCCTACAATATTGTAGGAATTCTCAGGCAGGTCGATATTTTTGCGGTCCAGGAAACGGCCTAACAGAGCACGAATGCCGATTGGGGTGTATGTTGTCTTGACGATGCATGACGAGATCGGCCTCAGTCAAACGTCATTACATCGGTGAAGCCCGACAGCAAGGCACAGAATGCAAGGCGCGGAATAATAAATGTCTTCCCTACAGATACACATTTTATGCGAATAAATATGCAGAAAACGCACAATCACAAAAATCCATTCATTATTCCATTCTTCAATCAACACGTATATCTGTAGGGAAGACATTCATTATTCCGTGCCCCTATTCCATGCCTCAATCGAAATGGAATGCCTGAATCCTTTAAACTATGCCAAGTAATAGATTGGCATAGGTAGATGGAGAGCTTCAAAACCCTAACGGGATACCTCACTCCTTTAAATAGACCCACTCACAGGATAGCCTGTAGAACCGCTTCATACAAGTGTTTGCGCGGATCTAGCATTTATGTGGGATATTCTTCGCTTCAAGCAGGTCATCCTCTGCCCTATCTCCCTCTGCATCCACCTTCTATTGTACATTCTAACGGTCATGCATAAAACGATGAAGCCCGACTCTCTCTTTTGATGGGAACGCAGAGAAAACCGTGTCTATAGGAATGTGTGTTATGTGTGTAGCACACTAACTGGCATGGTTATTGCTACTAAATACAACAGGGCCAGGTAGACCACAGATAGGTTTGTAGTGTGCCAGTACAATACCAATACAACACTATGAACACATGGGGAGCCTGGAAGAGGAACCATGATACGAGTATTGATTGTTTGTAGTTGGGGAATGTCTACCAGTTTATTGGTAGACAGTATGCTCGAAGCCGCGACAGAACTCAAGTACGAAGTCAGCGTCGAGGCCCTCAGCGCAGGCGAGTACGCGGGTCAGATTGATGAGTGCGACATTATCCTGATTGCGCCACAGATTCGCCACTTACGCAAAAGCATTGAGAAACTGGCAGCATCCGCTGGCAAGCCTGTGGCATTAATTGAACCGTTTCATTATGCTACAATGAATGGGCAGGCAGTATTGAATCAGGTTATGCAGATACTGCCAGGGCAGGCAGAAGGGAAACCGACGACGTGAGCAAGATGATTGAACGCAGCAGTGATTGGTTCGAGCGGTATCTCGTGCCACCACTGAGTACGCTTGCAAGTAGCATTTATCTGCAAGCGATACGTGATGCCTTCATCATTTTTACGTTGCCGTTGATTATCGCAGGCAGCGTGTTTCTGATCATCTCGACACCGCCGCCTATCTTTGGCCTGGATACCTTGCTCAAGCCCTATTACAATGCAATACAGGTACCGTTTGAGCTATCATTTGGATTGATGGCACTTTTCCTGGCTTTCGGGGTCGCGTATAGTCTGTCACAGTATTTACGTACTGAGCCAGTGCAACCTGGTATTCTGGCAATGGTCGTTTTTCTGGTCGCCAGCATTCCAGTACGAGACCTCAACACGCTCACATTCGGCGAAGTGCTGCCCTACCTGGGGGGACAGGGGTTGCTCGTTGCCATTCTCATTGGTATCCTTACGGCGCAGGTGATGCATTGGTTTCGTGGCTCCCGCTTCACCATTAAGCTGCCAAAAACGGTGCCATCGAATGTGAAACGAGCCTTTGAAGCCCTTGTGCCGACGTTGTTTCTCTTAACTGTTATCTGGCTGATCGAATGGTTTGTAAGTGCTCATACCTTCGTCAATACAGATCACAAGATCCAGCAATTAACGTTACCCATTCTGCTTATGCATGTGTTCCAACCATTGGTATTCGTGCAGAATAGCTATCCGGCAGCACTCCTGGAGATCATTCTGATGATGCTGCTGTGGTTGGTGGGTATCCATGGGATGAACGTCGTTACGGCAATCGCCCTGCCATTCTGGATCACGACCCTGTCAAGCAACGTTGGCGCTGCCAATGGACACGGTATCGTTACCGAACCGTTTTTCCATATCTTTGCGCACCTGGGAGGGTCAGGCGCAACATGGCCGCTGGTCATCTATATGTTGCGCTCACGCTCATCGCAATTGCGTACGGTAGGAAAAGTTGCATTAGGTCCCGCGATATTTAATATCAACGAACCGGTGACGTTCGGCGTGCCGATGATGCTCAATCCAATCATGATTATTCCGTTTGTCCTGGTTCCGGTAGTTATCGTAACCATCAACTACATCGTATTCGCGCTTGCGTGGGTACATGTACCAGTGGTTATGCAACCATTCACAGTGCCGATCGGACTCAGTGGCTTCATTGCGACCGGCGGCGATGTGCGTGGCAGTCTCTTGCAGTTCTTTGATCTGGGCATCTCTGCCATTATGTACTACCCATTCTTCAAAGCATGGGAACGCGTCCTGGTAGCCCGGGAAGAAACTGCAACCAAACTGGAAGAGAGCCGCACCAGAACAACTCAAATTCAACATCAGACTCCAACCCCCGTTGGGACCGGAAAGGAGATATAAACGGCACTCAGACATTCATTATGTGGGAAGGAACTCGCTAGCAATGGACTTTCTGTCATCTGCACGGACTGCTATGGTTTTATCCATTTTTACCACCCATTAGTTTCCAGCTTACGAGCCGGACACACGGCTTGAAGCGGAGAGGACAGATTCAAAGATGAAGCTATTTACCCGACAACGCGGATCATTTACGCTCATGAGTGGCGTACTCTTACTCACACTTATCCTGGCGGGCTGCGGTAGCGCCAACACCGGAACCACCACCGGCAGCGGTACACCTGCTGCGACCACTGCTGCAAGCACCAATGGAAAAGGATGTACCAAGGTAGGCGTCCTTCTTCCTGAAACCGCAACCTCTGCACGCTGGGATGGCAAAGACAAACCATATCTCACGACTGACATTCAGGCAATTTCGGGTGTTACCGTTGACTATTACAACGCCCAGGGAGTTTCGGCGACACAGCAAAACCAGGCCGATCAGGCTTTGACCAAAGGCGACTGCATCCTGGTCGTAGCTCCTAACGATAGCGCCGCCGCCGCTGCCATCGTTACGAAAGCGAAAGCATCTGGCGTACCCGTGATTGCGTATGACCGCATCATCCAGTCAAAAGACCTCAATTATTATGTCTCGTTCGACAATCAGAAGGTTGGACAGTTGCAGGGACAATACATCCTCGATCACTACAAAGATTACGTTAAAGGTGCAGGGAAAAATAATATTTCCTTGATCAATGGCTCCCAGACCGACCAGAACGCCATCCTGTTTAACAAGGGTGTTGAAGAGACGCTGAAGCCCCTTATTGACAACAAAACCCTGAATAAAGTCTATGATCAATTCACACCCAACTGGGACAACCCCACCGCTCAGACCGAGATGGAAGGTGTACTCACCAAAAATGCCAATAACGTCCAGATCGCTTACGTTGCGAATGATGGTATGGCCAGCACCGTGATTGCCGCCCTTAAAGCTCAACATCTGAACGGAAAGGTTCTCGTCACAGGTCAGGATGCAACCGACGCAGGCATCCACAATATCCTGACGGGTGATCAGTCGATGACCGTTTACAAGGCCATTCTCAAAGAGGCTCAGGCGACAGCAGATATCGTGAAGGCTCTGCATGACGGAACAACTCCTACCACAACAGGCACATCGCTAACCTCTGATGGTGGCAGTATTCCTAGCGTGCTAGAGGCACCTGTTGCCGTTGACAAAACAAATATTGTCGCAACCGTTGTCAAAGACAACTATATCGACAAAGCAACCGTCTGTGCTGGCCTCGCAGCAGGTACTGGCGGCGTCTGCTAAAAAATCTACAAAGGTGTAAGGAAAGTGCAGATTGTAGCAAATTGTTACAATCTGCACTCCCACAATCTGACGAGATTGGAGAATTTCCATGGCGGATAGTTATACTCCCCTGGGGAGTGGCACCTCACCGAGTACTGCAGGAAAAACACCTCTCTTGCAACTTCGAGGAATTACCAAAGCATATGGTGCGGTGCAGGCATTAAGCGACGTGAGCCTTGAAGTCTACGCAGGGGAAGTTATAGGCCTGGTAGGTGACAATGGTGCAGGTAAATCAACATTAATCAAAGCAATCGCAGGCGTAGGGCCACCAGACTCAGGCGAATTCTTCGTAGAGGGGCAGGCAGTCAAAATCACCAGCCCTCAGATCTCCACCCGTCTGGGCATCGAGACCGTCTACCAGGATTTAGCCCTGTGCGATAATCTCGACGTGGTAGCCAACCTCTTTCTCGGCAAAGAGGAACGTACCCCCATGCGTACCATCAACGAACTCACGATGGAGAAGCGTACACTACAGGTTCTCAAGACACTGGAGGTCAAAATTCCTTCCGTCCGCACGCTGGTCGCATCGCTCTCCGGTGGACAGCGCCAGAGTATCGCCGTCGCCAAAACGGTTTTACGTAACGCTAAAGTCGTACTCCTGGATGAGCCAACGGCTGCGCTGGGAGTCGTCCAGACACGCCAGGTGCTCAATCTGATTCGTCGCCTGCGAGAACAGGGCCTGGCAGTGATCGTCATTTCACACAACCTGGCCGATGTCTTCGAAGTCGTTGATCGCGTCATCGTGCTCCGCCTGGGCAAACTGGTGAACGCTTTTGACATTAAATCGACCACTTCGGAACAGATCGTAGCAGCAATCACAGGGGCTGAATTTGGGAGCATCATGAAAGACACCAATGCCCCATCAGAAGGAATTTGACGATGAAAGATAGAACACAAAAAAATGAGATGACTGACGCGGCAGCCTTTGCGGACAAATCAGCTACCACAACGGTAGAGGTTCCTTCGGCAGCAGTAATCCCCCCTCGCTCACCTTTTAGCCAGTTGCTAGGCGGCGACCTGGGCTTCCTTCCCGTTCTCCTTACATTGATCGTTGTCGCGGTCTTCTTTGGCATAACAACCGGGGGCATCTTTTTCCAGCCACGCAATATCTCAAACCTGGTTGTGCAGATCAGCACAATCGCAACCTTGAGCGTAGGCGTCACGCTGGTATTGCTGCTCGGAGAAATTGACCTCTCGCTGGCATCCGTATCGGTGTTGTCTGGCGTCGTGATGGGCGTCCTTTCCGAACGCGCTCACCTTCCAGCCGGAATAGCCATTATCGGAGCAATTCTTTCAGGATCATTGATTGGCTTCATTAACGGCATCATTATTGCCATCATACGTGTCCCTTCATTTATTGTTACACTGGCCGCATCGATCGCTTATGAGGGGCTGCTTCTCTATTTACTGGCCGGGCAGAGCACCCTCATCCTAAATGATCCATTTATTAATGCTATTTCAGGCAGTGCAACCAGCTATCTACCTGACATTTATGGGGTTGGCTTACCAACTCTGGTTCTCCTGGTGTATGTTGGCAGTCTCATCTGGACTCATATCAAACGCCAACAGGCTGGCTTGAGAACAGCTTCACTCGTACAGCTTGTGATACAGATCGTTCTCACAGCGATCCTTGTAGAAGGTACCGTTATTCTTTTTGAGTCTTATCTGGGTGTACCGTATGCTGCTGCAATCCTGATCGGACTGATCCTGATCGTATGGTTTATGCTCACGAAAACACCCCTGGGAAGACACATCTACGCGGTTGGTGGCAATGCAGAGGCATCACGGCGTGCAGGTATCAACGTAACTGGTATCCGCATTGCCGTCTTTACTTTGTGCTCAACCCTGGCCGCCATTGGCGGTATCATGGCCGCCTCCCATGCCAACTCGGTCGCCAGCCAGATCAGTGCAACCCTCCTCCTGCAAGCAATCGCAGCCGCCGTTATCGGTGGTGTTAGCCTGTTTGGTGGTCGTGGCTCCGTCTGGTCTATTCTACTGGGCGCTCTGATCATCGGTAGCCTGGAAAATGGACTCGACCTGAAAAGTCAGGGCACCGAGGTCAAGGATATGATTGAAGGTCTCGTTCTGGTACTCGCAGTTATTGTCGATGCTCTGGTGAGAAGGGCACAGACGAGAAGCGGGCGCTGACGACGATACGTTGAAATGTGTTTTGGATCTCCGCTACGACGACAAAATATCATCACGGTAGGGAAGCCATTTATAATTCCGGGGTCAGGATAACTATCTCCCGGAATTATAAATGGCTTCCCTACCGTGATGGCTTGTTTCGGGGTAGACAAAGCATGCTATACTCGTACAAAAATGTGCAGCGTACGAGGTTTATACATACATGGACAACCAGCAGACCGAGGTCTTACCCATAAATTCACTTGCGCCCGATCCCTCGATCATCGAACGAGCCGCTCAATTGCTATGTAGCGGCAAACTCGTCGTCTTCCCAACTGAAACGGTCTATGGACTGGGGGCCGATGCATTCCAGATAGCCGCCGTAGAGCAGATCTTCGCCGCAAAAGGACGCCCATTCAGCGACCCATTGATCGTGCATATCGCCACATTAGAAACTCTGGAGACGCTAGTAAGGGAGATTCCACCACACGCCCTTCAACTGGCACAGGCATTCTGGCCGGGTCCACTCACCTTGCTCCTGCCAGCACATGCACGCGTTCCAAAGATGATTACTGCTGGCCTGGACACCGTTGCAGTACGTATGCCACGCCATCCAGTCGCATTGGCACTTATTCAGGCCACAGGCAGCCCGATTGCAGCTCCAAGCGCCAACCGCTTTATGCACGTGAGTCCTACTATCGCCCAACATGCCCTGGCAGATCTGGACGGGCGCGTTCCCCTGATCCTTGATGGTGGTCCCTGTGAAGTGGGAATTGAGTCCACTATCCTCGATCTTTGTGCTGAGACACCACGAATTCTGCGTCCTGGTGGTGTCAGCTTAGAGGCGTTGCGCACGATTCTACCGCAGGTACAGCCACCCTCTGTACGCTCCTCACAGCAGGCTCATGAGACGCAAGCACAGCAGGCACCAGGCCAGATGCTCGTCCATTACGCACCCAGAATGCCAGCATTTCTCTTCGAGGGCAACATAGAAGTTTTACATAAGGCAATCCTTGCAGAGATACAAAAAAGGCAGGCAGTGGGCGAACGTGTAGGGATTTTGCTTGTAGACGAAGACCTTCTCGCCTTGCAGAATAGTGGAGCCTTTGTCTACTCTCTTGGGAGTATTGATGCGCTTGAACAGGTTGCAGCTCGCCTCTTCGCCGGGCTACGCACGCTTGAAGAGGCGGGTGTACAGGTTATTCTTTGTCGTAGTTTTGGGATACAGGGAGCAGGGATGGCTATTCGAGATCGTTTGCTCAAAGCAGCGGGGGGGAAAGTTATTTATGTCTAGTACAGGAAAATGTTGCCCTTAAAACCGTCAGAGTGCTCTGTCAATGTTAATCGACGTTTGAGCAGTAGCGACCCAATTTATTGCGTCCATCAATTTATTGACGTGCTCATCTGGGAAGGTTTTTCAATCAATTGATGGACGCAATAAATTGGGTCGCTACGCCGATAATTTCGCAGGCAGACACGCATTTTCTTGGATGGACATCTTTTCCCAACAGAGTCATAAATTGGGTCGCTACGCCAAAAAATTTGCCTGGCATATTTAGCGCTTTTGGAGGTGGTGTATCTTCAAAGCAATTTGAAGGGAGAGGCGCAGCTCTGGATCTTCGAGCGAGTGGCCCAGAATGGCTTCGATGCGATCAAGGCGATACAGTAGGGAGTTACGATGAAGGTGCATGGCGCGAGCGGTCTCGCTGAGATTGGCGTTGCAGCGGAAAAAGCCTTCCAGAGTCTCGACAAGCGTCCCATCATTGCGGGCATCATGGATCAGGAGAGGGCCAAGCGTTTCCTGATAGAATTCTTCTAATTCATCCTGACCGTTAAGATAGAAGAGCAGGCGGTAAATGCCCAGGCGTGCAAAAGAGTGGAGCTTTCCTTCACCAAAGAGTCGACGCCCGATCTCCAGAGCCTGTTGCGCTTCACGGAAAGACTGCGGTATGACGGCCAGAGATTTGACGATGCGCCCGATACCACAGGAGTACAGGGGAAACGCGCCGCCCTTACCTTGTGACATACGCACATGTACACGCTCCAGGCGTGAGAAAATATTATTTTCGCTCTCACGCTCGTCGGGTATGGCACCATCAGCTTCTTGTAAAGGAAGCAGGGCGGTTACACGACGCGGCTCGGTGAGTATCCAGCAGGTTGGCCAATCGCGCAGAAGCTCATCGCGTACACGTTTGCTCCAATGGGAAGGTGGATACTCACCATGTGGATACCCGGCTTCAGAGGGAGAGATTTCAAAGATGATCACAACCTGCGCAGATGTAAGGTCATATCCTAGAATACGTGCCCGCGCCAGCATCTCCTCTGGTTGTTGATAATGGCCCTGGAGGACATCGGTAAATGCCTCCACCAGATAGCGGCTCTCGACCTCGTTGCGCTCACGCTCGCGTGCAAATTCTAATGCCAGAATAGGCACGACCTGGCCCAGAACGATGCGCTCAAGATAATCAAAGTCACTCTCGCTACCGATCAATGACAGGTAACCGACGACTTCGTGGCGGATCAAAATTGGCTCCATAACCCGTGTCAGGCCATGGAGCCGGAGATTTTCATCGGTCAGAGGGACGGGAAGCAGCAACATAGCGATATGGTCGGGAGAGGCTTGAAAGCGAATGTGCTGATCAGAATCTTGCACGACGACCCACTTATTGCGGCTCGTAGCAAGATGCTCACACACACCATGAATGCCTGCCCCTTGCACGCTCAACTGCATCAACTGGTGAGCGATCTCTGTTGCCTTCCGTTCAGTCTCGCCACGAAAGCTGACGACGAATGTGATCATCTCACGCTCAACCTCTTCAAGCATCACTGAGACGGGCAGCAAGATGAGGGGGAGGTGGAGATGGTCAGCAATGGAGATAGCTTCATCGCCAAGTACTTCTGTAGAAAGAGCAGCGACAGCGATAGCCGAGACGCCTGCTTTGTGCAGGGTCTTGAGCAGATGCGGCAACGTCTCGTCGAGTCGGCGCAATTGAGAAAGCGTGAGGAGGGCCAGCTCCCCTCCCTGCACACTTTCAAATGCGGGCAAACGCGCCCGCATACGACACGCCCATGTGACCCGGCGATCCAGGCCCCCATTGCCGGCTACCAGTCGTGCTTCTCGCGAAGCAAGCAGCGCGAGAATATTACGAACAGAGGCCGATGATACCGAGGGAGGCAAGCTGCTCATCATCGTTAAAAATCAGAATCGCAGCGTTTAGCGCCGTGTTGTTGATGCAACAGGAGTATTCCCCGCTTTCTGAGCCTGGCGCTGCTTCTCTTTCAACTTTTGCGCACGGACCAGATGTTTGTGCCATGCGACACGTTTTGTCTTGTTCATAAAATTTAGCCCTTTCTAATACCTGCATTACTCTTCAGCTTCTGCATTTCCTTCAAAATCAATTTCAGTCATTTCGTCGGTTTCGTCGCCGCCATCATAGTACTCATCGTCATTGCCCATTTCGTCATCATCATCGCGATCGTAGCGTAACATCGAGTCTTTGATATAAGCGCGGATCGTCTCGCCACCTCCATGTGAGGGGAAGCTTACCCGGCCAACCATATCGGGGTGTTGATAATCTTCACGGATAATGACGCGTACTTGCCCATTTTCGATGGCGAGAATACCAGCCGAATAACGGTTTCCATTTTCCATAAAGCTCGCCAGGCGATTTGCCAGGCGAGGCTCGACACGTCCGATATCCTCACTGCTTGCATTACGTACCCAGAGTGTGCGCCCACTCCTATGCAACTGAACTCTATCGCCAACACCAACTTTGGCAAGGATGGAAGCGGGAGCCAGATGAATCAGCTCGCTCATTCCAGTCTTACCCGTCTCTTCAATAAAGAGTCTGGGATCAATGCGATCAACCCCACCATGATTACGCATGGGTGCCTCTTCAATCTGTGACAGACGATCCAGATTCTTCTTCGCAATAGTATTTTTCGGACTATACTTCAACGTCTGTGTGTATGCCTGACGTGCTTCCGTATATTGTCCCAACTCGCTTAGAGCTTTGCCTAGACGATTAAAAGCATCCGGCTCATACGGAAAAAGGTTCAAAATATTTCTGTTGGTGGCAACAGCATCTTCCCATAAACCTTCTTGAGCCTGCTTGACCGCCAGATCGGTCCACTGCTTTTTCAAGCGTCCCTTCTCTTCAGCGGATTGTATTTGAGTCATGAAGCCTCCTCCATCTTCAGCAGATAGGTATGTTTTCTCGTGTGCTTATTATAGCGCACGAGCGCAACCCTGAAGGGACCAGGCAGTTGCGCGTTCAATCTGCACTTTTACCAGGTCACCCGGCTGTATCTTCGACAAACTACTCTCATCAGGCTGTGGAAAAAAGACCAGCTTATTGGAACGATTGCGGCCCTTCCATTGCTGCCGACTGCGGCTTGTATTGACCTCCTCAACCAACACCTCTTCTTCTGTATCAACGTATGCCTGATTCAATTCAAGCGCAATTTTCCCCTGCACATCTTCGACAACATGCAGCCGACGTTTCTTCTCAGCCAGTGGAATGTCATCTTCCCAACGCGCCGCAACTGTACCTGGGCGAACCGAATATGCCGCCACATGCACGACATCAAAACGGATCTCCTCAAGCAGGTCGAGGGTATGCTGGAACTCTGCCTCGCTTTCGCCGCAGAAGCCCACAATTACATCTGTTGACAGCGAAATATTGGGCCACAGAGCACGCACGCGATCAATACGCTCGCTATACTCGGCCAGGGTATAGCCACGTTTCATGCGCTGCAGCATCACATCGTCGCCAGACTGCACCGGAATATTCAAATGCTCGCAGACCTTTGACAGATGGGCCA
>JACDAE010000039.1 GCA_013695595.1 Ktedonobacteraceae bacterium
CCCAGATGAGCACGTCAATAAATTGATGGACGCAATAAATTGGGTCGCTACGCTGGCACCGATCTTTGCCGGTTGTACGGATCTCTTTTCCCAACAGAGTCATAAATTGGGTCGCTACGTTGATGAGATTCTCCCGGTTGATTGAAGATTGGCAGAGCAGCTGGCAACCGGGCAGTGGCCAGCACGCGCCCCTACGCCAGAGGTCATAAACATCAGGGTTGTAAACGGCGTCGTCGCCTGTTATAATTTTCCACAAGAACAGTTTATGTTCGTTTTAAGGCACCATTATAGCCCGCGCTACATAATTGTAGTGGGCAGGGCAAGGTCTGCAATGACCTTCACTACATGACACCTTCTCACAAAAAAGAAGCCACGACCATTATCAACAACATCAATTCCCATGCCATCAGGCGTATTCGCCGCCTACGTATACGTGAAGAGCGCGAACAAACAGGATTGTGCTACATCGAAGGGCTACGTTTCGTCGATCAGGCGTTTTCACAGGGCGCGATAATCGAGACCCTGGTGGTAGCACGCCCACTGCTTGATCATCCTTATGCACAACGTCTGGTCAAGCGTCTGCATCGTAGCGGTATACCCATTCTGTATGTGACACCTGCTATTCTGCATGGTATCTCGCTCGTGAATGATCCACAGGGTCTGGGAGCCGTCGTCAAGCAACGCTGGAAGCGATTGGCAGACATCAAAATTGAAGACGAACTCTGTTGGATCGCCCTGTCACTGGTACGTTCGCCAGGCAACCTGGGCACTCTTCTGCGCACCTCTGAAGCAGTTGGTGGAGCGGGCATCATTTTACTAGATGAGAGCACCGATCCCTATGATCCCACAACGGTACGTGCGACAATGGGTGCCCTGTTCGCACAACGCCTTGTACGTGCCACAATAGACGAATTTGTGCAGTGGAAACAACGCAATCACTGCATGCTCATCGGCACATCGCCTTCTGCAAAAGAAGATTACCACACTATAACGTATCGCCATCCCACCATCCTTTTGATGGGCGAGGAGCGCAAAAGTTTGCCGATCGAGTTACAGGCGCTCTGTGATCTTATGGTCAACATTCCAATGGTTGGGAAGAGCGACTCGCTCAATCTGGCCATTGCGACCAGCGTGATGCTATATGAGGTGTTCAATCAACAAAGAATGTCACACGTTTAGATGAGGGAGATACCCCATACATCTAAGCGTAACCTCTGCGCGTATGTACAGGTGACAATCCCAAAAGAGGTGCAGGTATCTCGACTCTCTTACCCCTGAAGTCGAAATACCCAAACCTCTATTTTTAGCAAACGCACTCGCCAGATACCAGGAGGAATCATTATATGAAACGCTTACACCTTTTTTTCTTTTCGCTCATCCTTACCTTACTATTAACCGCGTGTGGAAGTTCTTATTCGACAACCAGTGGTAGCAATTCCGGGACTTCCAGCAATCCTACAGCCGCTCCCACAGCAACGGCTGCAAGTACTCCTGCAACTAGCACAACAGCCATCCATACGGCATCAGCTACAGTCAATGGGAAGACCGTTACGCTACTCGCAAATGCACAGGGCATGACGCTTTATTACTTTCTGCCCGATACCGCAACAACATCGGCCTGCACTGGTGGATGTGCCTCGACCTGGCCTCCCTATATCTCCAGCGCCGCACCAGATAAAGGCACACTTACTGGCACGTTGGCTCTTCAGACCAATGCCAATGGAAGCCAGGTAACTTACAATGGACATCCTCTCTACACTTATAGCGGCGATACGAATGCCGGCCAGATCAATGGAGAGGGAATTGGCAATAAATGGTTTGTTGCAACGAATGATCTGACCACGCTCAAGGGAAGTTCAGGCGGAAACGGATATTAGGAAGTTGGCGGCTTCTCTACAATGCTTGCTCGTTTTCCTGAAATCATCAGCCCCGCCACTAGTGCACTCAGCAGTGCCAGGATCAGGGATGTGAACATAACAGTGCGGAATCCATCAATAAATGAGAACTTGATGGCTTCTGTCACCGTCGTGCGTACCTGCTCGCTGATTCCTGAAGGCAACGTGATAGCGACAAGCTTGACGCGCTGGGAGTTGATCGTATTGAGCAAAGCAGGCGAGAGGTGGAGTGCGGCAAGACGATTATCCAGGCTACTATTGAATACACGTGCCAATATGATACCCATTACTGCGATAGAGAGCAGGCCAGCCGCACGCGAGACAGCATTGTTGACACCTGATGCCACCCCTGCTCTACCCTGGCTGACCGAACCCATTACAGTCGTCGTCAATGGAGACACACTGATGGTCATACCTAAGCCGAGGAAGATCGTGGCAGGAAAAAAGGTGAGCCAGTAGCTCCCACCGATGCCCGATAATGCAAAGAGCAGGTAACCAAACGCCGCAAACAATGGCCCTATAACGAGTGGCAGCTTTGCTCCATAGCGCCTCACCAATCCACCAGACCAGCGTGAGAGCGAGAACATCAATAGAACGAATGGAAGCAATGCGCTACCGGCTGCCGTAGCAGAATAATTTTGCACCTGAATAAGATTGAAGGGGAAAAAATATAAAGCACCACTCAACGCCGAATAGAGGAACAGCGTCAGGAGATTAGCTCCGCTAAATGACCGTGAGCTAAAGAGGGTCAGCGGTAACATAGGATGGGCGGAGCGTGCTTCATACAGCACGAAAGCAAGCAATGCAACAATGCCAACCAGGAGTGTTCCTATCACTGAGGGAGAACCGAAACCAATGCCGCCAGCTTGAATCAAACCGTAAACAAGGCCACCCAATCCCACGACAACCAGGAGCGAACCGATCCAGTCCAGATGCTTATCTCCCTCCTCATTGCGGCTTTCTGGGACGCGTAAGAAGAGCAAGGACAGCACAGCGATCCCCAATGGAGCATTGATGAAAAAGATCCAGTGCCAGGAAGCATATTGCACCAACCAGCCACCTAGAACCGGCCCAAGCGCCGACGTGATCGAGGTAAAACCAGACCAGGTGCCAATCGCAGCACCACGCTTATCCTCGCTAAAGGACGCGCTGATAATTGCCAGACTGCCCGGCACCAATAAAGCTCCACCGATCCCCTGGATACATCGTGCAGCAATCAGGAACAGAATAGAAGGTGATAGGGCACATAAGATTGAAGCAAGTGAGAAAAGTATTACGCCGATTGCAAAAACACGTCGTCGTCCGAAGGTATCGCCCAGAGAGCCGCCCACCAGGATCAATGAGGCCAGGAAGAGGGAATACGCCTCCACGACCCATTGCACGTCGCCAGAGGTTGCATTGAAGGCTCGCTGCAGCGCGGGTAACGCGATATTCACGACCGAGCCGTCGATAAAGGCCATGCTCGATCCCAAAATAGTTGCCGCCAGAACCCAGGCCCCCACATCACGTACTGGTGTGCGCGGGGCGGGCGCAGTCAGAATGACACCTTCGTCACATGGAGGCTTGTAAATATTCGCCATCGTGTATTTCTCCCGGTTGCGATGATAAATAAAGCTAGATAGTTATCTAGCAATACATTACCACGGAAACAAGGATATCTGTTAAGGCGCGACGCTCAAACCCTTCTGAACAAACATCGTCATATAATAGGCTCCATCGGTATTTCCGAACGCCCTGCGCTGCCACCACCAGCCCCAAATATTTTTGATGGCCAGACCAGGATTAAATGTTGCTCCCGGTGGCGGATTATCCCCGTAACTAAGCCAGATCCCCAGTCCTATCCCGCCGCCGCCCTGCTGACCAGCGCACTCATGATTAGCCTTCGTCGGAATGCAGGGGGCAGGCTTATAGCCCTCATCCCACCATGAGCGCAATTTGTACTGATGCGAAAGGTACTGCTGATTGTAGTATGCAGAAGTATCATCCTCCTGGGTCCCAATAATTACCACTGGATTGTTCTGTGCACAACCAGTAGGAAATGAATAGCAGACGTTGGTATAGTCACGTAGATACCAATAAAAAGGCCATCCCGCGTGATTCATTATGCCAATGGAAAGCGTATGCTGACCATGGTCCATTTTCTGATCGAGCGCAGTAATCTTTGCCATCTCTACATCGATATCGGTGGTAGTCTGCACATAGACCATCATTTCGTGTGGACCATCAGCGGCATGCACGTAGTTAACCTCATACATGTTATGGATTGTCGGTAGCAAAAGCAAGACGGCTAACACAACGCTTAACACAGAAGCATAGGCAACGATTGAGCGGCGCGTGAGTCTTGCCAGAGATGGTATAGCCAGTTTTGGGGCAGACGATTGCGTAGAAGATGTCTGTCTGTGTTGTACCCAATCCTTTATCCAGTTCCACACCATCAACAAACCGGGTTCCAGGCCAATGGCGGCCAGCAACATCAGCGGCATCGTAACATGAATCATCAGCCAGGGCATCTTTTCTGCGGCCCACGAGTAGATGAACAACGTGCCAACGCACCAATACACCAGGAAAAGTCGAAAAGGCGTGGGGCGTCGCAGGCAGCGAATAATGCCGACAATGCCAAAAACGACGCCAACCTGCTCATAGAGCGGGATGAGCATCAAGTAGTAGTACCAGGGCTGTCCACCACGCGCAAGCCCCTGTTGCTGGAGCCAATAATAGAGTCCTTGCCAGATACCATCGCCGATACCGCCACGAATATTGGTGAACAGAGCAGTAAACAGAAGCAAGAAGATAGCCCAGCCGCACATTAAAGCGAAGAACCAGTGCGTCCAGGACATGGTTAAAATAGTATCAAGCAACGGCTGTTGTTGCGGATCGACGCGCTTTGCCAGCCCACGCCTTCCCGCGACTATAGGCATCTTGCCGACCATCTCACGTATGAGAACACTCAGCACATAGATGCCCAGCACAATCCCAATCCAGGGCACCACCGTAACCGTATTATTCTTGAGGTTTTGCACAAACAGATCAGCATTCGGTGTATTCGTCGGATTGTTGATATAGTCCGAAAGAGTATTCAGTATTCCCAATCCGATTTTAGCAATGGGCAGGAAAATGAGAAAGTAGAGCACCACCGCGAGAAGTCCCCACGATGCTGGCAGATACTTCCTCAATGGAGACTCAGTGCCTATATGAACACGTAGTGGCCGACGTTTCCCTAGCTCCCAGGCTATAATTGCTCCCAGGAAGCTCCCAAAAATGGCGATCGTCAGAAAGGTAGCTTCAGCAGTCGCATAAGAGAGTGAGAAAGCTGCCGCACCCCAGACCAGCCAGCGCATCTTGCGATCTCGCACATAACGCCCTGTTGCCACAACAAGCAGCAACGTAAAGAAAGCCATATAGATAGCTTCTCGTGTAAAGTGTGAGAAATAAACAAGGCTCGGAGAAATTGCCATCAGAAATGAGGCGAGCCAGGCCCCCAACTTTCCCAGATAGTCGCGTAGAAAATAGGGTAAAGCGACCATAAGGGTGCCCAGAGTGGCCGCCACGATACGCGCCGTAAAATCATTCACCCCATGATCGGGCGCGTGCAGCCATTGCGCAATTAGATAGACAAACGCAATGGCGTGAAACTGAAAGGGGCCATGCAAAACCGGACTATAAGTGTAGCAGGAAATAATTCCTTTAGCACACGATCCCCAGTTCTCAATGTTGTTATATAACAGTTGTAACGAGTAGTATGCATGCATGCTCTCGTCATGGTGCAAAGGCTTATCACCCAGGCCCCAGAAGCGCAGAACAGCTCCAAGCAGAATGACCCCCCAGAAAGCAATTGCTGTTAGTGGATATTTACGCGAAGGTGGTCCAACATCCTTATCGACAACATCTTCGCTGGCCTCATCAAGGTCCGTCAGTGAAACGTCTGCATCATTTAGCTCAGGCGCTTCCATTGCGGCAAGAGGCTCTAGTATATCTGAATGTTCCGGCTCTGCGATCTCTGGCACATTTTCCGGCTCAGTATGAGATTGTACCTCGCTCAACTTCTCTTCGTGACGTTTCACTGATCACTCCTTTACGGATGGATGTTTAGATCCTTGCGGATAAACAGGCCCATATCATACGAGCCAGTCGTGGAACCAATCGCCTTGCGCTGCCACCACCATTGCCAGACATTACTGATCGCACGCCCCAGGTTAAACGATGCGCCCGGCGGGGGATTATCACCATAACTCAGCCAGGCGCCGAGACCGACGCCACCCCAGGTCTGAGTCGAATCACACTTGACCGTCTTACTGGGTATACAGGGAGTTGGCTTGTATCCTTCATCCCACCATGTGCGCATATGATATTGTTGAAAGTTGTAAGCTGTAGAATACTGCGACTGATAGCCAGATAGATTATCGCCCCCGGTAATGATAATCGGAATGGTCTTTGCGGTTGCCTGACAGCCCGTTGGATAGTCAAGGCAGGTATTTGGATAATCATGCAAGTACCAGATCAAAGGCCAGGTACCATCAGAAGTCAGGCCAATCGGCAACTGATGCTTCCCACCATACAGTTTCTGATCAAGCTCATTCACCTTTGCCATGATAATATTCACGTCTGTCGTTGTCTGCACATAAATCATCATTTCATGTGGAGCATCCGCGTAGTGCACGTACGTCACCTGATACATATTTTGCAAAGTGAGCGTTAAAAGCAGTACAGCCACGACACAGGTAAGTATAGCGCCACTAGCTGAACGAACTCCCACTTTTGGCAGAGATCCAGACCTCAATGCCGGAGTATCAGTTTCATTTGCATTCTGGCTTGCTATCTTGCGTTGCTGCAAGCGCTCTTTCACCAGTTGGGCAACCTTTGTAACGGCAGGCTCCAGGCCAATCGCCGCCAATAATATCATTGGCAGTGTGATCAGGATCATTAACCAGGGCATCTTTTCTGCGGCCCAGGAATAGATAAAGAAATTGCCGACGAACCAGTAGACGAGAAAGAGGCGAAAGCGGGTCGGGCGCAGAACCGAGCGTACAACGCCAACAACACCAAAGACAAGACCAACCTGCTCATAAAGAGGGATCAGCATTAAGTAGTAGTACCAGGGCTGTCCACCACGCGCAACTTCCTGTTGTTGGAGCCAGTAGTAGAGTCCTTGCCAGACCCCATCGCCGATGCCGCCACGAATATTGGTGAACAGAGCGGTAAAGAGAAGCAAGAAGATGGCCCAGCCACACAACAGAGCAAAAAACCAGTGCGTCCAGGACATGGTCAAAATGGTATCAAGCAGTGGCTGTCGCTCCGGGTCTACATGCTTTGCCAGCCCACGCCGTCCCGCTGCGACAGGCATCTTACCCAACATCTCGCGTATGAGAATACTCAATACGTAGATGCCCAACACGATTCCGATCCAGGGCACCACCATGACCGTGTTACTCTTAAGATTCTGCACGAATTGGTTGGCAGTTGCTGTATGGGTTGGGTTGGTAATATAAGTAGAAAGAGATTCTAGCAGGCCCAGCCCGACTTTGGCGATAGGTAAGAAAATGAGAAAATAGAGCACCACCGCAAGAGATCCCCATGTCGCAGGCAGATACTTCTTCCAGCGAGCATCCGTACGTATACGGGCACGTAGCGTCCAGCGTATGCCCAGTTCCCAGGCGAGCAGGGCACCCAGAAAGCTCCCGAAGATCCCAATCGTCAGGAAGGTAGCCTCGGCGGTTGCATAAGCCAGGGCGAAGGCTGCCGACGCGAGAACCAGCCAGCGCATCTTGCGATCTCGCACGTAACGTGCCACCGACACAACCATCAGCAGGGTGAAACAGATCAGATAGATATCTTCGCGTGCAAAGCGTGAGAAATAGACCATGCCAGGCGAAACAGCGAGCAGGAAGCTAGCCAACAAAGCACCGATACGTCCCAGATAATCACGTACAAAGTAGGGCAGGCCGACTATCACGGTACCAAGTGTTGCAGCCGCAATCCTCACCGTCGTGGTATTGACGCCATGATCGGGCGCGTGCAACCACTGGCTTATCTGATACACAAACGCAATGGCGTGAAATTGGAAAGGGCCATGCAATAGAGGATCGTAGGTGTAACAACCACCCACTAATCCATTGAAACAGGATGACCAATTTTGCAGATCATTCTTCATCAACTGCAAAGCATAGTAGGCATGCAAGCTCTCATCATGATGCAGTGGCTTATCGCCCAGACCCCAGAAGCGTAAAAT
>JACDAE010000051.1 GCA_013695595.1 Ktedonobacteraceae bacterium
CATTTGCTCAATGCTTTGGAGGCAACGTTCCGTGGTCAACCCACTCTCCCTTCTTTCAAGGCACCCTGATTAGTTACGAAGCTTTTTCATATCTGTTTTTCCTTTCAAAGGGCTCATAACTATTCAAGTGACATTCATGTTCACCCTTTCAGGTGACATCTATAGCATAGGACAAATTTGTGAGCTATTCGTTTCGATGCGGTCATGATTTGCTCAAGATTATAGGACCCATGAAGTCATCAATCTAGCCTCTATCGTGTGTTATACTGCATAATAAGTTATGTCTACGATTTATCAGATATAATTTCATACACGTTCATACAGGAGTAATTTTTATGGCAATTGATAGCCAGACTAAGCAATCCAAACCGGCAGGTAAATTTGCGCAGCGCCTGCAACACTTCTTTACGCAAACTCACGTCTCTTTTTATCGTCGGACGAATGGCAAAGTGGGTGGGGGCAAATCATTACTTGTTCTTACAACTACAGGGCGTAAAAGTGGCGTCGAACGCGACACACCACTCTTTTTCTTTCCCGATGGAGAAAACTTTATTATCATCGCTTCCAATGGAGGTGCGCCCAAACACCCTACCTGGTGGCTCAATCTGCAGAGCAACCCAAAGGCAAAGATACAGATCAGGTCACGCGTCCTTTCTGTTACCGCCCGACAGGCCGATGCAGAGGAACGCAAACGCTTATGGGAGATCATTTCCGAAAACTATAAGAATTTCGTTGGATATCAGAAACGTACCCCCCGCGAGATCCCTGTCGTTATCCTGACACCCGACGCATAATACCTTTTATTGGGGTGAGCACACATCAGTTTTCCAATGTGTGCTCACCGTTCTTCCCTTCATAAGCGTCGATCAGGTACTGCGAGGCAGTGGGGCTGATCGACTGCGGAGATGATCGGGTTATTGCCGGGTCCACTTCTGGTTGTTGCTACCAGTGCAGGTCCAGATCTCCACCGCTGTGCCGTTGGCGGTGCCAGCACCAGTCACGTCGAGGCAGAGGCCAGACTCACGACCGACGACGGTACCATTAGAGTTGAGGGTCCACTGCTGATTCGTGCCGCCGTTGCAGTCGTAGATCTCCACCCTGGTGCCCGCCGCTGTAGCATGATTCGGGACATCGAGGCACTTGTTGCCGTACACCTGTAGCTCACCGTTGGACAGGGAGGTCCACTGCTGGTTGGTGCCGCCGTTGCAGTCGTAGATGCTCAGCAACGTGCCGTTGGCTGTGGCCGCCCCTGGTACGTCCAGGCACCGATTCGAACCCACACCCCGTAGGACCCCGGTCGTACCGCCGCCACTACTGCTGCTGTAACCAGCCGCGACGATGTTGGCCTGAACAGCATTTTCGGTCGCGTCCGATGGGTAGCCGGAAGTCATTGCGCCTTCGAAGAAGGAACCGGCTGAACCCTTGCTATTGTCGCCACCAATACCCAGGATAATCGCGCCCTCCTTGTGCATGGGGTTGTACCCTGAAGCATTCGGACGCGCTCCATTGTACATCGTGGTCAGTCCACCGGATTGTGCATTGCCAGCCTTGATTGCCCAGAGATTGGGTCCGCCTTTCACGATCGCTGTAACATAGTGAGACGTGATGGACTGGTCACCACTGTTGAGATGGACGTTGGCTCCAGAAAACAGCCCGTTTTCGAGGTCGGCCATGACCCAGGGGCCATTGCCAGAGCCGTAGCCCCACACTTTGATATTTCCGAAGTAGATGGCTTCCATGTGGCCGTTGCCGGTATCATTATTGCTTGTCTCGGCGTTGCCATAGTCGAAGCAGCATCCCCCGTTGTAATGCGTGCCGTCGAAGATCGCGTACTCGCCTTCTGAATTGTCACCGGTCGCGATGCCTGAGGTGTGGTCATTGCGATACCCGGTGCCAGCAGCCACGTAGACGCCGTAGACATGGTGACCACCGACCGTTAATGGCAGTGCGCTCGCGTTGGCGAGATTATCAGGGCCGCCAGCGGCCCCGCCGCCGGGTGCCTGGGTGAGATTGTTGCCACGCCCAGACTGGTCGTAGATAATGGTGATGACGCAGGTCGTGCCGGAGCAGAACGAATCTTGCGCCGCTGCGTTGGCATAACCACCCGCGCTCAGCACGCCGATGTTCGAAGTTGCATTATCTGACGCACGCCTGACCTGGTAGAGGCTGCCGCTGTAGGCGGAGAAAAGCGCACGTACCGTGCTATGAGCAGCCACACATGGCGTGCCACCAGATGCATAAATGTCGCAGGGCAACGACCCGGCTGCCTGGATCGGCGTGCCAGACACACCAAACACACCAGCAATGATACCAATAGCAGCAATGAGCGTCAGAAGGGTTCTCTTTCTGTGCGAAAACAGATATTGAGGGTATGAAGGAGATTGTTTCACGTCCTTGTATCCTTTCCAATCCTTGGAAATCCTACATCATTATAATAATGAGCGTATCAGAGGTTACCGCGCTGTCCGAATGGTGCATTTGCGATGCACATTGAGAAATTGTTAAGGTTCCTGGTAGGATGAGCGGGTGATAGTATATCAGAAGAGAAGCCTCACCTCCTTTGGTAAGTCCCTATTGCAGCTTCATACAGAGAAGCTGACCATTCATAAGCTGTGTATTTAAGCGCTTAAATTAAGTGCTTAGAAGAAAGTATAATAAAGAGGCCTATTGTTTGTCAAGGGTTTTGTAAAGACATCAGAAGGTACGAGAAAAGATCAAAATTTGCGAGGAACAGATATCGCAGAGATTATATCATACAGTTTAGAAGGTTTATGCGCTTAAATGAGTGAAGATGCATCCAGGATTACGCTTGCACATTTCTCATGTGTACCAAATAACGATCAACCCTGCAATAGTGTGATAGAATAGCTTGATGAGAATATTTGATCTATATTTCAGCAAGATTTCACATTATGAAAGGAAATAACGTATGGCATCATTCTTAGACCTGACCAAAGAGCGTGACGCACACATTGAAGAGCGCATGCGCAACGATCACATGACCTGGCTCATCACTACACGCCCGGATGGCCGCCCACATGCGGTTGCCGTCTGGTTCCTCTGGGATGGCGATACTATACTGATTTTTAGTCGTCCCAATAACCAGAAAATACGCAATATACAGGCCAATCCTAATGTATTGCTGGCTATAGATGACACACGCCAGGGTGACGACCCTATCACGATTGAAGGTACTGCTACATTGCTTGCAATCGGCGATGTGGATACATCTCTTGCTGCCTATCTGGAAAAATATGGTGAAGGTATTAAGGAGATTGGCCTCACTCCCGAACAAATGGCGGCCCAGTATAGCCAGGCGATCAAGATTCAACCCACACGCGCTATGTAGAAACGCGATTTATAAACCCATAGTGGTGTAGGGCGCGATCTATAATCCCATAATGGTGTACGGGCGCGATTTATAAGCCCATGCTCGCCATAAACCCTGTCAGGAGATTTTTCATGGCATCCATTTTCGTACGACCGGCAACAACATCAGACGAGCTGAAACTACAATTTCACCTGGGTGATCAGGCTTTTTCGCAGGAGCCGTCACCGGAGAGTGCCGAACGCTGGCAAAAATTTGTTACCAGTTCGCCCGATTTTCGCTCCGAGGAGATACGGGGTGCCTTTCGTGACATGGAACAACTGGGTGGCTTCATCATCTATGAACGGAAGTTATGCATGGGCAAAGCTCAGCTCACCACAGGCTGTATCAGTGCCGTCGTAACCCACCCTACCTATCGCCACCTGGGAGTCGCACGCGTCATGATGCAGGACGCCATCGACTATGCCCTCGTTCACAAGCATGCTTTGTTGCTGCTAGATGGCATTCCCAAATTTTATTATCGTTTCGGCTATACCGACATGTTTGATCTATCGATCCAAGATATCAAACGCAGCGCCGTTCTAGCCCTGCCATCCAGCTCTTATAGCATACGTCCGGGCACAATCGAGGATGCATCCTCAGTGCTCGCTCTGTACCAGCGTCAATATTATCCCTACACAGGCAGTTTCGTTCGTACATTGGAGCGTCAGATGCATCTTATGCAGTATCGTACCCAACTAAATCCCCTTCTGCTAGCAATTGATCCATCTGGTAATCCTAAAGGCTATCTCATGCTATCACGTGGTGAGGAACATCCCCAAGCACTGGAGGTGGGGGCAGACGACTGGCAAGCGACGGTGGCTCTTCTTCAATATCATGCAAAGCTGTTTTCTGGGACGGATGCACCGGAAGCACTTCGTTATCGTCTACCTGCAAGGGCCCCTGTCTTGCAGTGGATGATTGATAATCTAGAGGTACCAGATACCACCATGTGGAAGCATCCAGCAGACGAATGGGGAGTGCGCAGTCAAGCATTTCATCATCGCTATACTGGTTGGATGGCGCGTCTTATTCACCTGCCAACGCTGGCTCACGAAATGCTTCCTGAGTGGCAGGCACGCTGGCAACGCGCTCTCGCACACTGGTCTGGTACACTATCACTGACCGTCGATGACACTATGTGCACGCTCTCTATGAACGGCTCCGAACTGACATTGCTGGAAGGACAGAGCAACCCATCGACGTACACGCTCGATCTTACCATGCAAGAGTTCGTCCAAATCTTATTCGGCTATCGTCCTGTCAGTCTCCTTCTTGCGACACAATCGCCTTCCGATGATCTGTTGTTATCCATACTCACTATACTTTTTCCGACTGGTCATACCTGGATTCCGTCATCCGACGGATTTTAAGAAAGGAAAAACTTCAATGAGCAAAAAGAACAAAAGAATTGCCCCACTGAGAGTGGTTATGGGGGCCGCTGCTGCCTCGCTCCTTGGCGGTGCCATTGCTCAGGAACTACGTCGCCCACTCAATGAGCGTACCTGGCATGGGACTATTGCGGGCGTCCCATACGATTTTCGTCGGCCCACCCCTGAAAAAATACGTTCAACCAACTGGAATAAAAACACTGCACGTGTCCTGGTTCCGCGTGCTTTTGGCGTAGGCTGGACCGTTAATTTTTATCCTTTCGTCCATCCTCAGCCTGAGGATTCATTGCCCGAATAACCCTAAAATAGGAGAAAGTACCAGATTCATGCTCTATACTTCCATTCGCGAAGCTGCTGAAGAACTTCATTCAGGGCTGATTACTCCCGCCGAGCTGGTTGAGGAGACGCTGGAGCAGATCGACGAGATTGACGAGTCCATCCAGGCTTTTATTACGGTGATACGCGAGCAGGCGTTTAGAGATGCCGAACAACTAGAACGAGAGCAGCGCACCGGGCTCTACCGGAGTCAGCTCCACGGCATCCCTATCGCCATCAAAGACTTGATCTCTGTCAAAGATGTGCGCATGACCGCCGGCTCAAAGGTGCTATCCGATTATATTGCTCCTGAAGATGCGATGGTCGTTGAGCAGTTGCGTAAAGCTGGCGCAATCATCATCGGCAAAACAAATACCCACGAGTTCGCCTATGGTCCCTACTCAGCTCCAACGCGCAATCCATGGAACCTGGCACATACAACGGGCGGCTCTAGCGGAGGATCGGCGGCGGCGGTAGCCTCTGGCATGTGCCTGGGCGCTATCGGGACCGATACAGGCGGCTCTATTCGTATTCCGTCCGCATGCTGTGGGGTTACAGGACTTAAACCAACCTACGGGCGTGTCAGTTGCTATGGGGTTATCCCTCTTAGCTGGTCGCTTGATCATGTTGGACCGATTGGACGAAGCGCGGAAGATTGTGCTATTCTTTTCGACGCCATTGTAAAGTATGATCCGCGCGATCCCAATAGTGTCTCCGGGCCACCAACCTCGCCAAACCGCTCCACAGCAATGCTCATCGGAGGCACGGAGGGGCGTGGGCCACTCTCGCTGCAAGGCTTGAAATTTGGCATACCTCAGAATACATTTATGGCTCCGTTGCATCCAGAAGTGCGTGCTACCTGGCGGGCGGCATTACGGGTATTGGAAGAGGAGGGTGCGGAGCTTGTTGACGTAGAACTGCCCCGGCCAACGATGGACCTTTATCGCACGATTCAGCGTCCCGAAGCGAGCCTTGCACATGCACAAAAAGGCTGGTTGCGTGAACGCTTAGATCTGTATAGTGATGGGGTACGCGCCAACCTTCAGCAAGGCCAGACGATTTCAGCCGTCGATTACCTGCATGCGCAACAAGAGAAGCGCACCTTTTCGAGCAGCTTGCGTACAATTATGCAACGTGTCGATGCCTTTGTCCTTCCCACATTACCTATTCCTGCCCCTTTACTTGAACAGACTGCGCATGATATTGAGATCGATGGCGTCGTTGAAAATGCTACAGTTGCCCTTTTACGTATGACGATGCCCTTCAATCTTTCTGGGTTGCCTGCTGTCTCGTGTCCTTGCGGCTTCACCTCCGCTGGCCTCCCTGTTGGCTTGCAGATCGTCGGAAAGCCGTTTGAAGAGGCCACTGTTCTTCGTATTGCTCACGCTTATCAACAACTCACAGATTGGCATCGTGAAATCCCATCGTCCGGGCCGCGCTGACACCGCTTATGCCCATGTTGAAAGAGAAAGCGTCATGCAATCTTCCAAAGAACCAGATATGACAGCAATGCATCAGAGGCTTGTCGATCAGGTAAAAACCAATGGGCACATTCGCAATGCACGTGTGGAAGCGGCATTTCGAGCTGTGCCTCGCCATCTCTTCCTGCCCAATGTGGCACCTGCTGAAGTCTATCGTGATCAGGCCATTGCAATCCAATCGATCAATGGGCAGGTCGTCAGTTCATCATCTCAGCCAACAATCATGGCGATTATGCTGGAGCAGTTACAGCTCCAACCCGGTCAGAACGTCCTGGAGATTGGTTCCGGAACTGGCTATAATGCTGCCCTTATGGCCCATATTGTCGGTCCGACTGGCAAGGTTACTACCATCGATATCGATGAAGATATCGTCGAAGCTGCCCGTGTGCATCTTGCTAGCGCTGGTTTTGGGCATGTACAGGTTATATGCGCAGACGGTGGCCTGGGCTATCCCGCCGATGCACCGTATGATCGCATCATCCTGACCGTCAATGCTGGCGACATTACACCTGCATGGCATACTCAATTGAAGCCGAATGGTCGCCTCCTGCTCCCGTTAGTGTTGCGTGGCCCCCAGGCATCGATTGCTTTTACGCCAAACAAAGATCATCTGGAGAGTCTCTCCCTCAGGGCATGCGGCTTCGTTGGGTTGCGTGGCGCTTTTGCCGAAGCCGATACCTTAATCCAGCTTGCCCCCGAAATCAACCAGCTTACGTTGCGCCTCGGTGAAGCTCGCCCCACCGATGCCCAGGCCATATACGCGTTGTTACAGAGTCCTGCCCAGGATATACGCTTGCCAATCTCCTTACAACCGCAAGAACCTTTCTTTGGACTGAGTTTCTGGCTCGCTCTACACGAGGCACAATTTTGTTTGCTTACTGCTTCGACCTCCTCTATAGGGCAAAATAGTATCCCTGGCCTCATTCATTTTCCTGGTAAGGGTACCACGACTATTGGCCTGCTCGGCGACAACGCTTTGAGCGTGCTTATGCGTGATCCTGCCTCAGCGTCTGCCGATACGCGTCCGGGAGGAGGAACTTTCAATCTCTCGATACGTAGTTTCGGTTCCGCCGACCTGCTCTCTCAACAGCTGAAGAAGCAAATCATGGCGTGGGATGCCGCCGGTCATCTTGCCGAGAAACAATTACACGTCAGGGCATATCCACCAGATACAGCCTGCAATTTAAAAGCCTCAGATATTGTTATAGCAAAAAGATGGACAAAGTTCGTCTATAGTTGGCAATAAAAATTCTTAGGATGGAGGGGTTCAATGCCTGATGTGAGGGAGTTAGCCACCAGTAAACACTTTTTACGCTCTAGCACTGAAAATAATTATGAAATTCCTGCCGAAATTGATAGTTTTGCATTTGCACGCGCTCTATTAGCAAATCTAGCATCAACCGATGAAGAGTTGCGTGACGAGCTCAGCTATATGTTTTTAGCAAGTGGTATCATCGATCGTCATAAACTTACCGTGCAACAGATAGGAGAATTTCTTTCTTTAGTCCTGGATAAAGACCACCTGTTTTACCATATAGGGGAAGCGGGCACCGATTCTGTCTTCATGCGCAGCTTTTCCAGTTTGATCGTTGCCGGTATTATCTATACCGATAATAGAAATCCAGCCCTTCCGCAGAGAGATATTCACATCGCAAAGGACGCCCTCTTACGCTATGCCCACGCAGAGAAAGACTGGCGTGGTTATGTAGAGGGCAAAGGTTGGGCACACGCGATGGCTCACCTTGCAGACGCCCTGGATGAATGTGCACAGCATCAATCTATGTCTGCAGAGGATCGGCAGGAGATCTTGAAAAGCCTGAGCAACCTGATTAAATTGCCGGAGCCGCTCTACCATGAAGAAGATATGCGTCTGGCTGCTGTAGCGTATCATATTATTGCATGTAAGCAGGTCAACGATGAATTCCTCACGATATGGATCGCCAATTGCTATGTAGAACGCGACTCCGATGTTTCTGTCTGGATGAGTGCTAGCAATGCCAAAAATTTCTTGCGCAGCCTCTATTTCTTACTCTTTTGGGACAGTATGGCCCTGAGTATAGCCGACCAGATCTCAGATATTCTCAAAAAACAGGATGAAATCTATCTTGCCAGTCGCAGTTAGGTAGAGTTATAGGGCATTGGGCAAAGGTCCAATGCCCTATAATTATATTCCCATTTCTTCTACTGCCACTTCAAATTGATCAATATCATGACGGATAATATCCAGGCTATTTTGCCAGAACGCCTCTGAGCGCAGATCAATTCCAAAACGCGCCGCAAGGGTTGCCGCATCGGCCATGCCAGTGGATGAAAGGAGTTCATCATAACCTTGCTTGAACGCCTCTGGCTCTTGCTGATAACGTGCGTACAGACCTAATCCGAACAGTTGCCCGAACATGTAAGGATAGTTATAATATGAGCGATTGGCGTTATAGTAATGTTGTTTTACCGCCCACATATAAGGATGCAATATCTCCTCATCTAAGCCATCACCATATGTCTCTCTTTGAGTCTCTACCATCAATTGATTAAGCTCCTCGATAGAAAGCTCTCGCTGCTTGCGCTTCTCAAAAACACGCTGCTCAAACAAGAAACGACTACTAATATCTACTACTATCTGACAGGTCCCTTGCAACGCTGCTTCCAGAATCACCACTTGCTCCTGCCTGTTTGCCTGCTTTAATGCAGCCTGTCTAATAATCGTTTCACAAAAGATACTGGCCGTCTCAGCCAGCGTCATTGGATGGCTACGTTGCAGCGAGGTGCGCCGGGTAAGATTTAGGTTATGGTAACCGTGACCCAACTCGTGGGCCAACGTACTGACGCCAGCAAACGCTGGCTTAAAGTTTGCCATGACGCGCGATTGATCTCCGCACAACCACATACAAAGCGCCCCGTCTCGCTTGCCTGCTCGTGGCTCGGCATCAATCCAACGCTCACGAAATGCACGTGCGGCAAAGTTGGAGAGCCGGGGCGAGTAGGTCCCAAACTGCTCAATAATAAAAGTTGCTGCCTCTTCAAACTCCCATAGCCGATTGCTGTTGCCAATGGGAGCAAACAGATCATACCAGGCAAGGCGCGTCAGGTTCAGGGCACGTGCTTTAGTATGCAGATAGCGTCGGAATGCGGGGAATGCGGCCCGTGCCGCTACAAGCATTGTTTCCAGTATCTGCTGATCAATACTGTTGACCCAGAGCGATGCATCTAGAGGAGAAGGCCACTGACGCCGCTTCGTGGTCACAAGCACCTCGCTTTTGATGCTATTCAGTGCAGCCACGAGAGGCACTGCGACGCGTTCCCAGCCTTTTATCTCAGCAGTATAGGCCATTGTTCGCACAGCACGACTTTTATCATAAGCCAGATTGCGTACGGCACTCATTGGTAACTCTTTATGCTGCCCATCGATCTCTACATCTACGACAAGTTGCGATGTGATGTTCCCATGCAATCTAGCCCATGCAGTCCCATTGCTCACATTTAATTCGGCTGTGAGTGCTTCTTCTCCTGGTAACATCAGGTGTCGCGCCTGTTCTTTTGCTCTATATAACGCGTAGGCATGGTCGCGTGCAATCTGTGTATGCTGGATCAAATTCTCTATATTGAGCGAGCCAACCCATGCGGTATAGCGAGTCGCTAAAAGCGATAGTGTCACCAATGCTCCTTGCAACTCACTCATTCTAGCCTGAGCAATCTTATTTTGTGAATCTGTAAGAATAAAACTATTGATATAGGCGGTCAACGTCCTTGTATCTTCCTGTACAGTATTATAGTGCGTCGTAATAGTTTCAAAAACCTGTATAAGCGCGTCCTCTACGGGTAGGGAAGGCTTTTCTCCAATAGCGTATTGATCAAAAAGGTGTGCCAGATCAGCAATATTTTGAACTGTTTGAGCAAATCCTTCTGCAAATTCGGGCGTTTCCAGCCCTGGATAGACAGTAGTCATATCCCAACGGGGAAGGGGACGGGAAGTAGTCATAAATTCAACCTCACTTTTTGTATCCATTTGGCGATGCACGCATTGTAGCATGACACATCTAAACTTGAAAGAAGGTTAAGCTTTGTTCAGAGGTGTACCTTATAAATATATACAAGTTGCATCGTCCTTGCATGCAGCGTCTACAAGAAGATAGAGGGAAATCTTATGAAAACAAAGACCTCACTTGTACTCCTTTTGGCCATGATAATGACATTGTTAGAGGGGTACGCTTCGCCTTCTCCAGTTGAAGCTGCACGCATATTACCCAATATGCTGGAGATTGTGCGAACATCAGCCGTTTCCAATGGAGAAGTCGCAAATGTCACACAGTCTCGCCTTGTACGAGATATCTATCATAACGTACTTTCTCTTCCCAGTCAACCAAAACATGAAATATGCCCTGCGTATGTTAGTGCGGAATACCATCTCAAATTTTCGCATGGAGCATCATCCCTCTTAAAAGCAAACGCACAACAAGGGGGGTGCTTGACGGTCAATCTAGGACACGGAGATATACGGGTTGCGGATAAGACGTTCTGGTCCTTAATTGGACGTACCAACGCGCTCAGCAATGCTCATCCAGCACTCGATGTACCGCAAGGGCTACAACCAAAAGATCTGCAGCTAGCGTATGAGTTACCGTCAGATACAAAGGGCAAGGGGCAGACGATAGCGATCGTTGATGCATATGATGATCCCAAGGCTGAGGCTGATCTGGCCGTCTATCGTGCAATGTTTGGCCTTCCACCTTGCACAACAGGCAATGGTTGTTTTAAAAAAGTTGATGAATACGGTAAAAAGCATTATCCAAACGCCGATGAGGGCTGGTCGGGTGAAATTGCGCTTGATCTCGACATGGTTAGTGCAATCTGTCCCAATTGCCATATCATGTTAGTAGAGGCGAAAGGAGCTTCTTTCGATGATCTGGGCCGTTCGGTTAATAGTGCGGTCCGCTTGAAGGCAAACATCGTCAGTAATAGTTATGGTGCCTTCGAAGATGCTGAAACGGTAAAATCTGCCGCTCACTATTACAAGCATCCTGGCACTATAATCACAGCAAGTGCAGGTGATAATGGTTATGGGGTGCAGGTGCCTGCTGCATTTAACAATGTTATCGCCGTTGGAGGCACTTCGTTGAGCCGTGCAAATAACGCGCGTGGGTGGGCCGAGGCCGTCTGGAGCGGCACCGGCAGTGGCTGCAGCCAGTATATTGGTAAACCTGGCTGGCAAAAGGACAAAGGGTGTCGCAAGAGAAGCGTCACTGATGTGTCTGCTGTGGCTGATCCCGCTACAGGCGTTGCCGTCTATAACACCTATGGCAGCTATGGTTGGGGAGTATTTGGTGGCACCAGCGCATCGGCCCCCATTATTGCTGGCGTCTATGCTCTAGCTGGCAATGCAGCAAAAGTGAATAGCTCTTACCTGTATAGTCACAGTTCATATCTCAATCCAGTCACAGTTGGTAGTAACGGCACCTGTTCTCCCGGTTATCTGTGCACTGCTGCAATTGGTGGCTACAATGGCCCAACAGGCCTGGGGACGCCAAAGGGTATCAAGGCGTTCTAAGTATGGATGTACGCAAGGTGACATCTGTCAAACGTCATTACACGCCCACACGGGATTATAAATGGCTCCCCTACAGGAGGAAAAATCATGTCATGAGCGTTGACAGAGCACTACGCCTGTTCCTCAGGCTCTTGACAAATTCTCTTCTTAGAGCGTACGATGATAGTGTATTTTGCTCTTTTAAAATGAAAGGTACAGTTAAAATACAAGTAGCATTCAGAAATACACATTTATAATAGAAATAGAGGTCTTTGTTTATCATGGCAAAACAAACAAGTCAGGCTATCCGTATTCATCAATATGGTGGGCCAGAAATACTTAAACTTGAAGCAGTGCAACATGCTCAGCCCCAGGCAGGAGAAGTACTGGTACGTGTGCTGGCAGCAGGCATGAATCCTGTTGATTGGAAAATTACAGAAGGTCACGTGCGAGACTTCATGCCGATTCAGTTTCCTTATATACCCGGTCGTGATATCGCTGGTATTGTAGAGGAAGTTGGCCCCGGTGTGACCAAATTTCAGAAGGGTCAGGCTGTTTTTGGGCAGACCACACAAGGAGGCTATGCTGAATATACGGTTTCCCCTGTAGCGAAACTGGCCCTTAAACCGGAAACATTAAGCTTTGAGGAAGCGGCTACAATCCCGGTTGGTGCAACGACTGCCTGGCAGGGCCTCTTCGAGCATGCAGATCTGCAAGCGGGTCAGACTATTCTAGTGCAGGGAGCTGCTGGAGGCGTTGGCCTGTTCGTCGTGCAGTTTGCGCGTTGGAAGGGTGCACATGTCATTGCAACCACCTCAACTGCGAATGTCGATTTTGTACGTTCGCTAGGGGCTGAAAAGGTCATCGATTATAAAACCACGTCGGTTGAACAGGTTGTTCACGATGTCGATTTTGTCTTTGATACGGTTGGTGAAGCCACGCTTGGATCTTCGGTACAGGTTGTAAAACAGGGTGGGACGCTTGTTACTATTGCAGGTCAGCCTTCCGAGCAAAAAGTACGTGAGCGCAACCTGAAAGTTGCTTCTTTTATGGCTCAGGTATCGACCGAGCTGTTGCAAACCTTCGCCCGCTTAATCGATGAGGGGCAGGTCAAGGTTGCCATCGAGAAAACCTTCCCGTTGAGCGATGCAGGTGAGGCATCTACACACTCCAAGAGCGGCCATGGTCGAGGGCGTGTAGTACTCAACGTCGCGAAATAGTCATAGGGGCGTGTGCTTGCC
>JACDAE010000100.1 GCA_013695595.1 Ktedonobacteraceae bacterium
TGGCCCACGGGCGCACGCAAGGTGACGCTCTACCCAGGGTCCCAATGAACATTGACAGAGTGCTACCTTAGCTTGTTTGTAAACCATTGCAATGCGAAATCAACAGCCGCACGTTGAGGTAACAGCCGTGTAGTTGCCGATCCAACCTGACTAATCTTCACCAGTCCCGTCTGCTCCAATTCAGCTCCAATTTCAGGAAAAATGTCGGAATCTATTTCAATATCTCGATACATTTTCCACACGCGCGCTCCTTTTTCATAGATGGGCGAACCCTGCACTACCTCGATGCGCCCAGGAGCACGATATTCCGCCAGATGCAACGACGTATTGGTATCATAGCCAGTTCCCACCATCACTATCCAACCATCCAGATCATAGATGCGTGCCAGCGGTGAGCCTTCCCCCAACCCATAATCCAATGCATGGTCCTTTATAATATATTCAGCATGCTCTCCCCAGGCTGCAAACGACACAATTGGATGGGAACTGCGCAACACGCCAGGCCACGTACGAAATACCTCGACGATTTTTCCCATATGTTCCGTTGGTATCACCAGCGGATCGAAGGCCGGCATCGTTTGATAGATAATCGGCCACCACTCTTTTGGCACTGGTGGTGCTTGCCAGGTCGCTGGATTTGAGTATCCACCCGTTTGCGTCGGCATCACAATTGTCCCTTCCAGCGTAACCACATCCATCAATGCCTGCACAACCGCCACAGGACCACCACTGACCCAGCCAAGTGAACGCAATGAGGAATGCACCATCACCGTCATTCTGGGTAATATACCAAGCTCACGCAGATCGTGCGCAAGACTTTCTCTTGTGCGCGGCGACGGCGTTTCCTGTACGATCTGTCCCTCGCTCATAATGAACCTCCTGAATAGTGTGTTTCCAGTCTATTGTACAACCTGCTACACAAACAGAAACGCTTGCAAATAGCGTAATTGACGCGTAATATATCAGAGGATAAAAGGATAGTGACACCATAACAGCTCATACAGGCACTTTTTTAAAGGAGTATATGGAAACAGAGAAAGAAAAGATGCTTGCCGGCTCGCTCTATCAAGCATGGGACACCCAACTCGTCGCGGAACGTCTTCACGCACGCAAACTGACGCGCATCTATAATCAAACAGAGGAAACAGAGCGTCCTACACGCATCGCACTCCTGAAGCAACTATTTGGATCAACAGGGGAATACGCCTTTATAGAACCTCCCTTCCACTGCGACTATGGTTACAATATCCACATTGGTGAGAACTTTTATGCCAACTTCGATTGCATTATTCTCGATGTATGTCTCGTTACTATAGGAAAGAACTGTGCAATGGCTCCGGGCGTCCACATTTATACGGCCACCCACCCGGTCGATGCTCAAGAGCGTATTGCAGGGGCCGAATATGGCAAGCCTGTTACAATTGGAGATAACGTATGGATCAGTGGCCGGGCGGTGATTAATCCAGGCAGCACGATTGGCAATAATGTCGTCATTGCCTCCGGCTCGATCATCACAAAAGACGTTCCTGACAATGTTGTCGTTGGTGGCAATCCAGCACGGATCATCAAATATCTTTAGGAGGAAGCTCATGAAATTACTTATTCTCGGTGGCACTATATTTCTTGGCCGTCACCTTGTCGATGCGGCTCTCAAGCGGGGGCACAATGTTACCCTTTTTAATCGCGGACTGCACGGAACAGACCTCTACCCAGATGTTGAGAAACTACGGGGCAACCGGCAGGATGATTTGACGGCCCTACAAGGAAGGCAATGGGATGCGGTCATTGATACAAACGGCTATGTTCCCTCTCAGATTCGCTCCGTAGCACAAATCCTTGCTCCCACAACACCCCTCTACGCGTTTATTTCGAGCATCTCCGTCTATGCCGATCTGAGCCATGCCGATGTGGATGAGACCGCGCCCGTGGAAACGCTCACCCTCCAACAGATTGCAGACGCCGAACACATAGTGCCCCCCATGCAAGGTGCGATAGCAAGAGCGTATGGTGCAAGCTATGGAGCATTAAAAGCACTCTGTGAGCAGGCCGCAGAGGAGACTATGCCGGGTCGCGTGCTTGCCATTCGCCCTGGCATCATCGTTGGACCGCATGATTATAGCGATCGCTTCACTTACTGGGTCCATCGCATCGCGCAAGGTGGAGAAGTTCTCGCACCTGGACGCCCGGATCGACAGGTACAACTTATCGATGTACGCGATCTCGCCGAGTGGACCATCCGCATGCTTGAAGCCAAACAAACAGGCACCTATAACGCTACAGGCCCCGAAAAACAGCTCACCATGCAACACATTCTGGAAACCTGTAAAAGTGTCAGTGTCAGTAATGCACACTTTACCTGGCTCAATGATACATTTCTGCTTGAGGCAGGTGCAATCCCCTGGTCGCAGGTCCCACTCTGGCTCCCAGAGACGGATGATGCGGTCGGATTCAATACGATAAGCCTGGAGAAAGTTCTGGCGACAGGCCTGACATTCCGTCCCTTATCTCAGACCGTGCAGGATACTCTAACATGGGATCGTCAGCGTCCGGAAGAGATGCAATGGCAAGCTGGCCTCAATGCGGAAGATGAGACACGCTATTTGCATGCATGGCATCAGTAAGTTCAATAATACTACAAAAGAGGAAACGTGGAATTGGCAGCACACAACG
>JACDAE010000102.1 GCA_013695595.1 Ktedonobacteraceae bacterium
TGGCCCACGGGCGCACGCAAGGTGACGCCCCTACGCCTTTGAATGGGTGATTGATAGAATAGTGTTTTAAAGGAAAGATAGCGATGAAAAACAGTGTCTACACTATTGAGCAGGCAGATAAACGCTATATCTGGCACCCTTTTACGCAGCAACAATCCTGGGAGGCAGATCCGCAGATTGTGATAGAGCGTGCGGAAGGAAGCTACCTGATTGATGTTCAGGGCAAAAGATATCTGGATGGTGTCTCGTCGTTATGGGTGAACGTTCATGGACATCGACGACCGGAGATCAATCGGGCCATACAGGATCAGCTTGAGCGTGTTGCACATACAACATTTCTTGGTTTGACGCATCCATCAGCCGTCGAACTTGCCGAGCGCCTGATCCAGATCGCACCTGGTCAATTGAGTCGTGTTTTCTATTCGGATACGGGCGCGGCGGCGATGGAGATCGCTTTGAAGATGGCGTTTCAGTATTGGCAGCAGTGCGCTTCTCCTCAACCAGGCAAAACAAAGTTTTTTGTGCTCAATAGTGGCTATCACGGTGATACCGTTGGCGCGATGAGCCTGGGCGGCATTGAGATCTATCAGCAGGTCTATCACCCGCTGCTCTTTCCTACGCTGCGGGCTTCCAGTGCCTGCTGCTATCATTGTCCCTTGCACACCTCGTACCCTGACTGTCAGTTTGCCTGCCTGGAAGAGGTCGAGCGCATTATCGCCAGGCATGCCCATGAACTGGCTGCCGTCGTGATGGAGCCACTCGTGCAGGGAGCCGCTGGTATATTTGTCTATCCTGCGGGCTATACGCGCAAAGTGAGGGAGATTGCACGCCGCCACAATGTCCTGTTCATTGTCGATGAGGTTGCGACGGGATTTGGCAAAACGGGCAAGATGTTTGCCTGTGAGCATGAAGATATCGATCCTGACCTGATGGCGTTGGGTAAAGGTATTACTGGCGGCTATCTCCCGCTTGCTGCAACCCTGGCGACTGAAGAGATCTATCGTGCTTTCCTGGGCACACCTGAAGAGGGTCGCACCTTCTACCATGGCCATACCTATACTGGCAATCCCGTCTGTTGCGCCGCCGCCCTCGCCAGCCTTGATCTCTTTGAACAAGATCGCACGCTTGCACTGCTGCAAGTTAAAATTGCCTTGCTGCAACAACAATTGGAGCATTTTAAATACCTTCCGCTTGTAGGTGATATCAGACAATGTGGCTTTATGGTGGGCATCGAACTTGTGCAAGACAGGCACACGCGGACCCCTTTTCCTGCGCATGAGCAGGTAGCGGTGCGCGTCGTCAAAGAAGCTCGCCGTAGAGGAGTTATTATTCGTCCCCTGTCCGATGTCCTGGTGATAATGCCGCCACTGGCTATCACGCCTGAAGAGCTACTGACCCTTTTGCAAGTTACGTATGATGCTATCTGTGCTGTTACCGAGGAGTTATTATGAACAGAGGTTGCTTTATTACTGGAACCGATACGGGCGTTGGGAAAACCGTTGTCACAGCGGCACTTGCGGCCACATTGCGCAGGCAAGGATTGCGTGTTGGGGTGATGAAGCCGGTAGAGACCGGATGTCCTCTGGGAGATGGTCAACTAATAGCGCAGGATGCCCTTTTCCTGCGCACTGCTTCCGGATGTATGGCTCCCCAGGAACTGGTTGTGCCATATACCTTTGCTGAACCATTGGCCCCTGCTATTGCCGCCGAACTGGCTGGCATCACCATCAGCCTCGATCATATTCGTAGCTGCTACGAACAATTGCTTGCCGAGCATGACGTTGTGCTGGTTGAAGGTGCAGGCGGCCTGCTGGTTCCCCTGACCTATCAGCTTTGTATGCTTGATATTGCGGTCGAGTTGGAATTGCCTGTATTAATTGTCGCACGTAACATGCTTGGTACAATCAACCATACAGCTCTTACGGCGACGGTCGCCCACGAGAGAAGCCACGTGCTTGGGATTGTTCTGAATCCCACACAGCCGCCTGATCCATTCGATCTCGCTATGCAGACCAACCAGGAAGCATTGCGCCGTTGGGGAAGAGCACCTCTCTGCTGCCAGTTGCCATATGTACCCACCCTTTCGCAGGACTCCCTCCCATTTATAGGCGAATTACTCTTGACCGACCAGATGTACGAAGAACTTGGCCTGTCGATCGAAACACGTATCATACCATAAAAGGATGTTAAACATGGATTTTCAACAATTGGCAGATAAAGCTATTGCAGGTCAGACCCTCTCACGAGAGGAATGTCAGTCCATCATGCGTAGCCATGATCAAGATATCCTGGCATTGTTGGCCGCAACCTATCGGGTAAGACAGCATTTTTGTGGAAATAGCGTCCATTTACATATGCTCATCAACGCCAAAAGCGGCATCTGCCCGGAGGATTGCCACTATTGCTCACAATCAAAAATATCGAGCGCCGATATTGAACGCTACCCACTCGTCAGCCAACAAAAACTGGTGGAAGGCGCGAAGCAGGCGAAAGAAGCTCGTTGTCTGCGCTATTGTATCGCGATCAGCACACGTGGAGCGAATGAGCGCGAAATAAATTATATTGCCAGCGCGGTACGTCGCATCCGCAAGGAGGTCGATATTGCCGTCTGCTGTACGGTCGGCATTATCTCTGAGGAGAAAGCACAACGTCTGTATGATGCAGGCGTTGAACAACTTAACCATAACCTGAATACAAGTGAGCGTTATTATCCAACGATCTGTACAACGCATACCTATCAAGATCGTGTGCAGACGTTGCAGGCGGCGCGTAATACGGGCCTCAAGTTATGTAGTGGAGCGATCTTTGGGCAGGGCGAGACGGAGGATGACGTTATTGATGTGGCGTTGGCGCTCCGTGAGCTGGACCCTCAATCTATTCCCGTCAATTTTCTGTTGCCCATGGAAGGTACGCCCTTTGCAGATCACAACTATCTACGCCCTTATGATTGCTTGCGCATACTCTGCCTGATGCGCCTGTTGAATCCGGCGCAAGAGATTCGCGTCTCGGCTGGTCGGGAAGTGCATCTGCGTTCTTTGCAACCTCTGGCCCTCTACGCTGCCAATTCGGTATTTGTGTCGGGGTATTTAACGACTGAGGGGCAAGATTACAAAGATACCTGGCAGATGATTCAGGATATGGGCTTTGAAATTCAGGAAAGGGCATAAAAATACATAAATACATGTGATATGATAAATGGTTAATTGCAATTAATCATTTATCATATCACATGTATTTATGTATTTATGTTACATTAAACCGGTTCGATCAGGAATAATGCTTCCGACTTTTTTACAACGTCGCCATTTTGTGCTTTGATAGCGACCACGCGACCGCTGGCCTCAGCTTGTATCTCGTTAAACACCTTCATTGCTTCAATCAGCGCAATGGTCTGCCCGACCTTCACGATGTCCCCAACCTGGACGAAGGGTCCGGAATCGGGCGAGGATGCTGCATAAAAGACACCGGTAAGAGGAGATTTCAGCTCTGTAAAGCTGTTATTAGTGAGCAACGTAGCGGGATGGTGCGTGCTATCGTTGTGCGTGTTTTTTACCGTAACGAGCGTGCCAGGTTGCCGTCGCAGGATAATTTCAAACTCCCCTTCAGCCAACTCGATCTCACCGATGGCACTTCCTTTGAGGGCATCCATAACTGCTTCAACGCGCTTTACCCAGGACATATCTCTAACTCCTTCAATTACTACAATGTCCTATCGCTTATCAATGATCATCAATGGTTGCCCATACTCGACAGGCTGCCCGTCTGCCACCAGGAACTCAATAATCTGTCCTGCGACAGACGACTCGACTTCACTTGGTATGTGTAACACCTCGATCATTCCAATATGCTGCCTCTCTTTTATCCGGTCGCCAACTTTAACAAGAGGTCGCTCTTTAGTAATTGACCAGTGATGGAAGATGCCAACTAGAGGGGCAGTAATGATAAAGAGTTCATCACTCTCTACAAGAGACGTTTCTATAGAAGCAGGTTGCGCTGTGACCTGGGTGGTATTGTGCGCTTTGCGAAGCACCAGGCGTTCCTGCTTTACAGGTGATCTTACCTCCAATTCCGTTACATCGCTCTGGTCAAGCATCTGTATGAGGCGCTTTAACTCGTCGATGGAGAGGAATTCTTCTGACTTCTGCTTATATTCAAGCGAAATCTGACTTAGGGACGAGGCATGTCCATTGCTACTACTCATTTTTTACCTGCCTGTTTCTCTATTCTCGTACCATCAACTTACGCGCTTGTCACTACGGCCTTTTCGAGACCTAACGCGACTGCCTCTTCCTGAATGAAGCGGGTGTAGGTCTCGCCGCTTACAAACCCAGGATGCTCAAGCAAACGTTTAAGGAATGGGATAGTGGTAGGAAGCCCTTCGATAATAAATTCGTCCAGCGCTCTCTTCGCTTTTTCTATGGCTTCGTCCCTGGTATTTCCCCAGACGATGAGCTTTGCGAGCAGAGAATCGTAGTGTGGTGGCACTTCGTAGCCTGTATACATATAACTATCTACGCGCACGCCCGGCCCTCCAGGTGCTATATATTGTGTGACGGTGCCCGTCTGCGGTCGGAAGTCCGCCTCCGCATCCTCGGCGGTAATGCGGCATTCGATTGCATGGTTGCGGAACTGAATATCTTGTTGTCGGAAGGGAAGGGGCAGACCTGCCGCAATACGTATCTGTTCTTTAACGAGATCGAGGTTCGTAACCTGTTCTGTGACGGGATGCTCGACTTGCAGGCGCGTATTCATTTCCATAAAATAGTAGCGATTCTGCTCATCTACGAGGAATTCAAGGGTGCCAGCATTGGAGTACCCTACAGCCTGTACGGCCTGTACAGCCTTCGTTCCGATCTCTTCCCGTAGTTCGGCTGAGAGATGGGGACTGGGTGCTTCTTCCAGCACCTTCTGGTTGCGTCTCTGGCAGGAACAGTTGCGCTCGCCGAGGTGTACGCCATTGCCAAACTGGTCAAGCAAGACCTGTATCTCAATGTGGCGTGCGCGTGCCAGGTAGCGTTCCAGGTAGATCCCATCATCTTTAAACGCCTCGCGCGCCTCGTTTTGTGCAAGGAGGAATGCCCGCTCGAACTCTTCCTGCCTGGTGATCAGGCGTATGCCGCGCCCACCGCCACCGGCGACGGCCTTCAGCATGAGAGGGAAGCCGATATCCTTTACCGCTTCCAGGGCATCGGTCAGTGTTCGTAAGACAGGAGTCCCAGGCAGCATGGGCAGGCCAGCCTTTGCCATAGCCGCGCGTGCTGACACTTTATCGCCCATAATTGCCATAGCTCGTGCAGATGGACCAATAAAGGCGATATTCATGTCTTTGCAGATCTCAGAGAAACTCATGTTCTCCGAGAGGAAGCCATAGCCGGGATGAATCGCCTCTGCCTGTGAAAGCACTGCTGCGCTGACAATATTGGGGATATTCAGATAACTCTTGCTACTCGGTCCAGGTCCGATACAGATGCTCTCGTCTGCCATGCGTACAGGAAGCGAATCGCGGTCTGCTTCAGAGTAAGCAATAACGCTACGTATTCCCATTTCGCGACAGGCACGAATGATGCGCAGGGCGATCTCCCCACGATTAGCGATTAAGATCGTATGAAACATATCAGTACTATGAAGCAGTAAATGCTCCAATACCTCCCTCTCATAGTATGTCAATACCTGTTGAAAGAGTATGCGGAGCAGTTACCAGAGAATTACCGTATGCTTTAGATCTGTTCAGGCGGTTTATTAGCGTTTGCGATTTTTCTTGCGCGACTGTTTCGCCATTTTCTTTTTCGTTTTCTTGTCACCAGACGAGTGTTGCCGAGTGCCTTTAGGAACTTGTGGGAAAACCGAGCTATCCAGAGAGGCTCTTGTGGGTGCCTGGGATATAATGCTGGCGCGGCGCTGTTCGACTTCCTCCGCTGTGAGTAGACCGAACTCGACCTGAGCATCATTCCAATCTCCTACTACCATAGGATCAACGCTTCTGGCTGCGTATGCTCGCTCGACGAGTGGCGCAGCCTCTGTAGCATGCAGGTCTATTAACGCTAAAATAAGAAAGCCGTTGGTTTCAGGATCATTCTCTTCAAATAACTCCAACTGTTTCGTCAGTATTTCCACACAGGTGTCACGGGCTTCGGGCCACTGATTTCCGATCTTCTCAATGTCACCAATGATGCTGAAGCGCTGTTCATCATCATAGCTAATATCGGTAAGACGGGCTGTAAGTGCGGGAAGGGCAGCAGGACCAATCATGCCTAATACGTAGGGTATTTCTGTGAGCGCCCAATCGGTATCTTCTGATGTTTCCTGGGTTTTAATGATAGCCTCAATCGCCGTCTCCGCACGTAGTTGTCCTAGTGTCCGCCAGGCATGAAGTGGTGCCCAGATCTGTTGACCATCTGCATCTTCATTGCTTAGTTCTTTATCACCCATCATGCGGATCAGGTTGGGAACATGTTCGGGGCCAATACCCAATTCAAGGTAGTTGGGCCAGTCTGTTGGGTTGCTACCCTCTGCTTCTCCGTAGGTAAGTAATTGATCGACTGGTGGGGTATAGTTAGCTTGAGCGCTTTCCATTGGGTAACTCCTATTTTACTATTTTACTATAGTAGAGTAAGAAGAGGCTTCTCTCTGACAAGGAATAATAGCATACCTTTCATGAGAAGAAAAGAAGTTCCTTGCCACATTAAACAAGGTAGGGT
>JACDAE010000127.1 GCA_013695595.1 Ktedonobacteraceae bacterium
GCACACGCCCCTACCCATTTCCCCTCAAAGGACGGAGACCCACTTCTCCTCTCCCCTTGACAAAATAGAAACAGGTGGCTATACTTTCACTACGTCCCTAGTTATTTAACTATACAACTAAAGGAAAAAATATATGAGTGCAGAGGAACGAGATATCGAGTTTTACCTCGATAGCCGTTCAGGTGTTGCGCCCTATTTACAACTCGTTCATCAGGTGAAGCAGGCGTTGCGACTGGGATTTCTCAAACCGGGAGACCAGTTACCAACCATGCGCGAGGTGGTGGCGAAACTGGCGATCAACCCCAATACCGTGTTTAAGGCGTATCGTACCCTTGAGCTTGAAGGACTGGTAGGAAGCCGCCCTGGCCTGGGAACGTTCGTACAACGGACCCTGGCTGATCCCTCTTTGATAAATCATGATGCTCTCCGTCAAGAGCTCGAACGCTGGTTGCATGATGCCTATGCCGCTGGCCTGCAAGAAGAGAGCATCCAGGCGTTGTTTATTCGTACCCTACAAGAATTTAAAAAAAAGGATGAGGAAGGAATAGCATGATTCAAGCATTGGAAACCGTTCATCTAAGTAAGCAATATGGTCGCAAGTGGGCTCTCTATGACTGCACCTTGCAGATCCCTCTCGGCTGTATTGCAGGGCTGGTCGGCCCGAATGGCGCGGGGAAAACAACCCTGCTTCATCTGGCAACCGGTCTGTTAGCACCATCTCGTGGCACCATCTCGGTTCTTGGTCAGACCCCTGGCAAGGACGCACAAGAGCTGCTGCCGCGTCTCGGCTTCGTCTCTCAAGACCATCCTGTATATAAAAATTTTACGGTTAAAGAGATGCTTACCCTCGGGCAAAAGCTGAATCGTCACTGGAATCAAGAACTAGCCTTGCAACGCCTGGACCGCCTGCGTATCCCACTCGCTCAACGAACCGGGAAGCTATCAGGCGGGCAACAGGCGCAGGTTGCCCTTATTCTCGCACTCGCCAAACAGCCCGAATTCTTACTTCTTGATGAACCGGTCGCCAGTCTCGATCCCATCGCACGCCGCGAGTTTCAACAAGTCCTATTGGATGCCGTGGCTGAACATGCAATGACGGTGCTCATTTCCTCACATAACATTGCGGACCTTGAGCGCTTCTGCGATTACCTGGTCATCTTGTCGACTTCTCAGGTCCAGATAACAGGCAGGGTCGATGACCTCTTGCAGTCCCACAAGTTGCTCATCGGGCCGCGCGAGCGTCTAGAGTCGGTTGGCAAAACCCACACCATTCTGAGCGTAAGTGGGGGAGGACGACAGTGTGCCCTCCTCGTACGAACGCATGGTCCTGTTCTCGATCCTGTCTGGGAAGTCCGCCCCGTCTCATTGGAAGATATCATCATGGCCTACCTCGTCCAATCTCCTTCCGCTGTAGTAGGCCGGGATAAAAAACATCTGGAGGTTACACAATGATCTGGTTCACCTGGCGTCAATATCGTACTGAAGCCCTTATCGCCATCATAGTTCTTCTCCTGATTACGAGCATTTTGCTCATCACAAGGATGCCTATTGCCTCTTTCGCTCATCAGCTCGGCATTACAAATACAAGCTGTGCAACGGAGGCATGTAATATTGCTTATAACAAGCTAGCAGCATATATTGAGGGACCCGCCTTTGGCGGCGTGATATTCTACAACCTCTTCCAGACAATACTTCGTGCATTGCCTGTATTTCTGGGGATGTTTGTGGGAGTCCAGGTCATCGCACGAGAACTAGAACAAGGAACCTATCGGCTCATCTGGACACAAAGCATGCCATGGTCCCGCTGGTTACGCATCAAATTAAGCGCTCTCCTGCTTTGCTTCCTGGGTGGCATGGGTCTTCTCCTGGGCGTTTTTCTCTGGTGGAAAACACCGGCCATCTCTTTCTCCATCGACACGTGGGGGTATGAAAATTATGAAGTCTGGAGCCTGGCTGCGGTTGCCTATACCCTGTTCGCGCTCGCACTTGGCATCTGCGTAGGAACGGTTCTCAAGAAAACGGTTCCCGCGATGGCGGTGACGCTGGTCATTTTTGTGGTCGTGCGTCTACTGATCGCCGTCTACTTGCGTCCGTACTTCTTACCACCAGTGGTGGAACTGGTCCCCTGGTCTGGCGGACAGTCTGTTCCGGCACAAGCCTTCTTGATTAAAGGAGGAGGGGAAACTGTAGATCGACAAGGAAACCTGTTCGACCCCGGCAACGGGGTATGCAAAGAACCTCCTTCTAGTGGTGGTTCACTGAAACCCACTCCATCCAGGGAGAACATGACCATGTCTCTTATGGACATCACCTTGCCGAAGAGAGGAACGGGTGGGCCCAATGGATCGCAAACAGGACCGACAAATGATCCATTGACAAATGCATTCAATCAATGCATGACGGCGCACGGTATTCAGACGAGATACATCTATCAGCCTGCCGACCGCTTCTGGCTCTTTCAGGAAATCGAGAGTGGCATCTACGTTGTTCTCTCTGCTCTACTACTGGCATTCACGTTCTGGTGGACACGCTCTCGAATTATCGGCAAGTAGCGCTCATTCGGATCATCCTAAAATGGACCGATATTCAGGCCATGCAGGATCATCTCAAGGGCACTCACCGCAATTACGGGCAGAAAGATGCAGCGCAGCACTTTATTGCTCATATGGGGGAGCAGGCGTGTCCCGACAAGTGCCCCGATGAGGATGCCAAGCGCGACGGGTGCCGCCAGCAAGGGAGGGATATCGCCACGCGAGAAGTAGATGCCCGCGCTGGCAGCCGCCGTCACGCCGATCATAAAGTTGCTGGTCGTCGTGGAGACTTTGAGGGGTAGGCGCATCAAAGAGTCAAGCGCCAACACCTTAAACGTTCCACTGCCGATGCCGAGCAAGCCTGAAATGGCACCCGCAATGTACATCATAAGCATGCCATATGGTGTGCGTGTGACCTGATAGGAGACCTCACGCCCCAGGTGCTGGTCTGGATACGAGCCGGCTAGATGCAGCCAGTTCGCCCACCGATCGTTCTTTACGCCCTGGGGGAGCTCTTCACCAATCTTGAAGAGGACAGGGGCCACCGAAATCAACAGCACAATCCCGAAAATGACCGATAGCAGGCTGGTGGAGAGCAATCCTGCCAGCAAGGCCCCGCTGATCGCGCCGATAGTGGTCGCCAGTTCAAGAAACATTCCCACACGCATATTCGTCATATGGTCGCGCACATAGGCGGCAGCGGCCCCGCTAGACGTTGCGATCACAGAGATGATGCTGGCACCGATCGCGAAGGAGATAGGGAAACCAAAGGCCAGCGTCAACAGCGGTACAATCAAAACACCTCCGCCCAGACCAACCAACGAACCAAGCAATCCAGCGGCCAACGAACCCGCAAAGATGAGCAGCACGATCAGCAACGAGAAGTGCACACCCTGCATGTTCTGCGGCAGTTGAGCCGTCGTCTTGCTCCCCAGAAAGAAGATGCTAAAGAGCAGGATAGCCAGAACAGTAATGGTAATTATAATGTACTTGCGATCACGTTCCAGGACAAAAGCCAGAATTGAGACTGCGACACGCGCAACGGGAGTGGCAATAAGTACCAGCAAGCCAAGCGCAATAAAAGCCTGTGCGTGCCAGGTGAGAAGGCCAACCCTTACTGCATTGAGCGTCTGCGGAAAATTGAGCAGGCGTGTGATAGATAATCCGCCTGGCCGCGTCGGCAAGAGAAAGAGTCCGAGGAGAATGAGAACTGCACTGATAAGCACGCCTCCTTGCAGTATCCAGCCGATCTCGTTCGTGACTAGAAGCTGCGTATCCTTCTGCTCTCCCCTCTGCGTCTGTATCGGATGGTGATGAGCATCGTATGTTTTCATAGAAACCTCGTGAGGAATTGTAGACAGAACTGATCCGTACACCCATATATTTACATGCGTGTTTTTGTTCATCATCATAAGTATAATTTATTCCTTCTCATTATTCCAATACATACTATTTATATTATTTATAACAACCATTGATGAATGAATACTATAACGCGGGGAAATGAATCAAGCTTTCCACAACAATAGGTAATTACTCATAATACCGTAGGGAAGCGATTTCGTCTCAACGCATGTGGCAAGCACACGTCCTTACGCCTGGAAACTATATTGGAGCCAGGGATGGGTCAGGAACAAGACTGACCAGTGGCAGAGAGAAGTGGAACGTCGTGCCGTTTTCAGGGATACTTTCTACCCAGATCGTGCCCCTATGCAGGTGGATGATTTCACTCACGACCGATAACCCCAACTCGGTGCCTCCAATATAGCGCGTTTGCTCTGATACTATGCGACTATAGGGCGCAAAAATGTGGCGTTTCTCCGCTGCGAGCGTGAAATTGGCGGCCAGCAAACTCACCACACGGCTCAGGTTACAGGTCGCATAGTGCAATTCTAGCTTGCCTTGCTCCAGGCGGGAGATTTCCAGGAGATCATTGACCAGCTTGAGCAGGAGCCGGGCGTTGCGTGTGACCATCTCCAACGCCTGACGCACCTCCTGGGTGAGGGACGCCTGTTGAAGCAACGACTCGGTTGGTCCCAGTATCAGGGTAAGTGGAGTACGCAATTCATGGTTCATCATCGCGAAAAACATCGATTTGAGCTGGTCTAATTTGCGCACTTGCTCGTAGAGCGCTTGCAATTCGACATTCTTACGTGCAACCTCCTCTTCGGCCTGTTTCCGCTTCGTAATATCGCGGCCCTCAAATAAGACAAAAGAGCATTCCTTCTGGCCATTGTCAATGGCTTTGAATGAGATGTCAATAACCATCCGCTCTGTAGTATTACCTGGAGTCTGTATCTCTATCTCCTTGCGCACAAACTCACCTGTAGCAATGGCACCCTGGAACATAGCCTTGATTTGATCCTGAACGGAGCATGAGCCAGACCATGAAGATGGTTCCCAGATCTGATGTCCAATGCGGCTGTCTCGACGTAAGGCATCGGGATCAAGTCCAGCTTGATTGGTTTCGAGGATGATGCCTTGCATATCGAGGAGAATCACAGCCTGGCACATCTCTTTGATAAGGAGAAGCGCCCGCCGTTCACGTTCACGGAGCGGATCATCCTGGGTGGCTCTAGCGGCAACAAGATATTGGGAGGCTTCAGATGCAGTCAGCCTGGCACGCAAGTCGTCGATTTCTGCTTGTTTTCTAGCCAGTAGATTCTCGGAGTCTTCCTGGGACATGAAGGCCATATATATACTTTCCTGATATGAAGAGCGTACACGCCTGGTCGAGAGTACATGCCGTACTCTTTCATGCTGGCTTCACCTTCACCCAACATTCCCCCTTTTACTATATACTCATCTACCAAGACGTAGGGGCGTCAATTGTCGGAGACATGAGTGTATCGTATGGGAAATCGGGTGCACGCCAAGGTGCATGCGTTGAGACGAAATTAGGTGGGGTTCAACCAGGATGCAGCAAAAGGCAACGAAATGGCCGCCAAACCGTAGGGGTCCGATTTATCATGTCTCTACGGTTTGGCGGCCATTAAACGCAACCAATGGCGTATATTTTTTTTAGATGCCAATCATAAATCCACGCGACATCGCCATCCCCAACACCAGGACGGCGGCCAGGCCAAAGTAGAGGACGCCGAGCGAGATGCGTGCGCCGAGTGGCACATTGTAATAGGCCTTCCCTTCAGGCGTATCCGTACCCCTGTTCCGTGTGAAGAGTTGCGTCCCCGCCATCACAACGAAGAGCAACAACCAGGGCGAGAATTGTCCATGCACCCACTGCCAGACGCCAAACGCCAGGAGGCCCAGGAAGCCCACTATCCAGATGCGGCGATCAATAGCGGCCAGGACGCGACCACCATCGAATGGCACAATTGGGACCAGGTTGAACAGGTTGATGAAGAAGCCAAAGTAGGCCAGCGGTGCCCAGACTCCCAATGCATTCGGCTGGTGGGCCAGAATGAGACAGGCCGAAGCTGCAAGCGCACCAGCAATCGGGCCAGCGATGCCAACCTCAGCTTCATCACGTGCGTTGCGGGGCATCCGATTCATAATAACGGCTGCACCAAACAGGGGAATAAAGATCATGCCCTTCACCGGGATGCCCTTGATTTTCATGACCAGAGCATGGCCCATTTCATGAATAAAGAGCTGCGCCACCAATCCCATTGCAAACGGCCAGCCAAAGAGAAATGAATATGCGATGATCGAAACGAATGCCGAAGCACCAGCCAGGCCAAACTTGAACACCAGAGCCAATGCAGGGATCTTCGTTAAAAGGGCACCGATCGTTGCAATAAGGCCTCCTATGCCCGCCAGCCCCTTCTTGCTGCGCTTGCCTTCGGCGGTATTTTCCTGCTCCGCCGTCTCGCGCTGCTCAGCACCGGGGTCTGCGACATATCCCTCCATACTTTGCGGCCCACGATACTCCTGCATCGCTTCAGCTTCATAGTAGGGAAGAGGAGTATCGGTATATTCTGTGTATGTGTTCTCATGCTCAGGCGGCTGCGCGGGCTGCTTTGAATCCGTTGCCGACGACTGATAGTAATCAGGATGAGCATAATTCGTCTCATGTGATCGATTACTATATTCTCGGTATGCAAAACCTTCGTTGGTATCTTGATACACAACAAGCCTCTATTCTGGAGGGGACAACTATTTCCCTCTCGTCTCATATGTCATACCTTACTAAAACACACGAAAAGAGCACTCTATTCCACCTTTATGATTTTATGAAGATTGCGCTGAACAGAAACAATAACACCAGAGCCGTAATCAATATAACCGTCGCCCATGAAATAATGTTGAAGGTCAAGCCATTCACATGTTTGCCCATTAAACGACGATTATTCACCAGAAGAATGATGAAAATGAGCAAAATAGGCAACATGGCTGCATTGAGATCCTGTAAAATGACCAGCACTTGAATTATTGGCAGCCCTGGAATGAGTGTAATGAGCACCCCAAGAATGATGAGGCCGGTAAAAATACTTTGGAAGGCCGGTGCCTCGCTAAAGCTGCGCGAGACGCCACGTTCAAAACCAAATGCCTCACAGATACCATACGCCGTCGATAATGGTAACACGGCCGCCGCCAGCAGGGACGCCCCAAAGAGTCCCACGCCAAAGAGCAATGACGAAAAAGGTCCCGCAAAATGCTCTAACGCCCTGGCCGCATCGATGGCGGTATTGACTGGATGATTGGGGAAGAGCGTTGCCCCGGTCGTAATAATCACAAAACCGGCAATAATCACCGCAAAGATGGTGCCACTATACACGTCTATCTGCGTATACACGTACTCATCGATCCGCACGCCCTTATCGGCCACCGATGACTGGATAAAAAACTGCATATAGGGGCTGATGGTTGTCCCCACCAGCGCAACAACCGTGAGCAGATAGCCACTCATGTAGCTCGTATTTCCAGCAACCTGGGGCAAAAAGAGCTGGTGCACAACATGGCCCCAATCGGGCCGGGAAGCGAAGGCAGCCGGCACATACGCCAGAAAACCAAGCGACATGAGCAAGAAGATCTTCTCAACGCGCCGATACGATCCCTTGGTGACCAACCACCAGATAATAAGTCCCGATAATGGCACGATAATATACACAAACGGCGTATTGATATCGCCCGATAGCACCTGGACGCTTGCACGTATACCAAGAAACTCGGAGACCGTCACTCCGGTATTCGCAACCAATAATGCCAGCATGGCGAGAACGGTCCAGCGCACGCCGAACTGCTCACGAATAAGGTCAGCCAGCCCTTTACTGGTGACGACGCCCATGCGAGCGCACATCTCTTGCACGATTGCCAGACAGAAGCCGGCAATGGCCAGTGCCCAGAGCAGATTATAGCCATAACTGGCTCCAGAGGTGGAAAAGGTCGCAATTCCACCCGCATCGTTGCCCGCATTGGCCGCAATTAATCCTGGCCCTAAAACGGCCAACAACTTAAATAGAGGGTAAGAACGCCAGCTACGAAAGCGGGATCGGAAGCGTCTTCGATGGCCACGACGATCCTTTGCACGCGCAGTTTTCTCTTCTGGGAGTGTTGTATCTTTTTCCATAAGCATGTATCGGGAAGAAAAGGTAGAACCCTTTCTCCCCTGCCTTTTCCATCGTTTTTTCTTCTGCCCTAAGCATATCATGATTTGCACATCCCGGCACGATAGGATGCGCAATGGATTACGAAGCCAGGAAACGCCTGAGCAGATTGAGTGCAGCATACACGGAAAGACGCTTATTGTCACTACGATTCATGCGCCGGCCTGCACTATCTGTGGCAAGGCTTCCCTGAGGCCCTTCCACCGCAATATAGACGGTCCCGACCGGCTTGCCCTCTAGAGGATCGGGGCCAGCCACGCCAGTGATGCCCACGCCCACATCCACACCCAGACGCTCCCGCACCGCATGGGCCATAGCCAACGCCGTCTCCTTGCTCACAATACCATATTGCTGCAATGTTTCTTGCGGGACGCCCATCTGCGCTTTCAGTTCCGAACTGTATGTGACCAGGCCACCGGCGAAATAGGCCGAACTGCCACTTATATCCGTAATGCTACTTGCCAGCAGACCACCAGTTAGTGATTCCATAACACCTAGCGTCTGATGGCGTGCCAGTAATAGACCTCCCACAACACTTGCCAGTGTATCACGATCTACACCAAAAACATAACTACCAAGTAACTCGCGAGCATTAGTCTCCATAGCTGCAACCAGCCGTTCAGCCTCTGGAATACTGGCAGCTTTCGCGGTGATACGGACATCGATCGCATCATCTTTCGCATACGTTGCGATGGTAGGATTGGTGCTATGCAGCAACGAGGCGACGCGCTCTTCCACCGTTGACTCACCCAGGCCTGTCACGCGTAGAATGCGTGTAAAGATACTACCACCTAGAAGAGGCTGCAAGCGCGGAATGGCCTGCTCCTGCCACATACGATACATCTCTCTGGGGACGCCGGGCATCGCAACGATGATGCGACCATCCTTCTCAACCCACCAGCCTGGAGCACTGCCAATTGGATTGAGCAATATCTGAGCCGAAGGGATCAGCGTAGCCTGTTTCATATTGCTATCAGGCATCTGCACTCCCATCTGTGCAAACTTGGCGCGTAGCTCGGTAGCTTGGTCCGGATCGACCTGCATCGTTTCGCCGAGAAGAGCACTGATCGACTCACGGGCCAGATCATCCTCAGTCGGTCCCAGGCCGCCCGTCATGATAATGAGATCTGACCGCTCCCAGGCTCGTCTCAGCGTGCCCACGATCCGCTCTTGATTATCGCCCACCTGCGAAACAAAATAGAGATCGATGCCTAGAGGTGCCAGGCTCTGGGCCAGATATGTGGCGTTGGTATCAGTAATGTGACCAAGCAATAATTCGGTACCACAGGAAAGTATTTCCGCTCGCATGCTTATATCTCCAGAAGGAATAGAGACAAACGGCCTCCACTCAGGGTAGAATGGAGGGCAAACCACTTCTGCCCTCCCCGCGCATACTATCATACCATACAAACAGGGTTATCAATATCTTGTGTCCGGAAAGATTAGAATATCAACATCTTGTGCCAAAGGACTTGTAATTGGTCGCCTTTGCGAGTATACTGAGTTGCGGAGGCTCCAATACGAAGATTATTTCAATCAGGGTCGACGCCCCTCTATGGCCATGGGGGGCGTAGAACTCTGCCACAATAGGCAAACAAGAGGAGTATTTATTAGATGTTAGAGCAAGACAAGCGCCCTTCTGACAAGGTACAAAAAGCTGATGAGCAGCATGTCACAAAGCTGGATGGTATTCGCCAGAAGGTATTTATGGATCGCTATTCGCTGAAAGATGCTTCTGGCAACCCGCTAGAATTCTATCCTGAGCATCTGTGGGCACGGGTCGCACGCGGGATCGCCGCCATTGAGACGACTGAAGAGAAGCGCGCGGAATGGGAAAAGAAGTTTTTCGATGCCCTGACAGATTTTCAGTTTGTGCCCGGTGGACGCATCCTGGCTGGTGCTGGTTCGGGCCATCAAGTTACATATTATAACTGTTTCGTGATACCTAGCCCGGAAGACAGTAGACATGGCATTTTAGATAATTTGAAGATAATGACCGAGATAATGGCTCGTGGCGGTGGGGTCGGCATTAACCTTTCTACGCTTCGTCCACGTGGCTCTTATATTAAGACTGTCAATGGGACGGCATCGGGTCCTTGTTCGTGGGCACAGTTGTATTCGGTAGCGACTGGAGATGTGATTCAACAAGGAGGCTCGAGGAGAGGAGCTCTTATGCTCATGCTCGACGACACCCATCCCGACATTGAAGAGTTCATCACCGTCAAGCGCACAGCGGGCAAGATTGAGCATGCCAACCTCTCCGTCTGTATCTCCGATGCGTTTATGGAAGCGGTCAAGAATGATAGCGATTGGGATCTGGTCTGGAATGGCGAGGTCAAGAAGACCATTCGCGCCAAACAGTTATGGGACCTGATCTGCACCTCGGCGTGGGAATCGGCTGAACCGGGAATGGTGTTTATCGATCGGTACAATAAAGAGTCGAACACGTGGTATTACGAGAATATTCGCTGCGTCAATCCTTGCGTCACGGGTGACACACTTGTTTCTACCGAATATGGATATACTCCTGCACGTGACCTACAACTAGGCATGAAGGTTCGTACACCTGCCGGACTTAAGCCAATCGAAAAGTTGTATAACAATGGTCTGCAACGCATCTATCGAGTGGATTTTTCCGACGGTGGTTATCTGAACGGTACAGCTGATCACAAACTTAAGGTTGTGCGTGATAAAAAATATCAGTGGATACCCATCTCCGAGTTGTCTGAGGGTGATAAAGTACTTGTTGTAGCCAACGAAACCTTTGGTCCACGACAGAAACTTCCAACAAAAGCAATAGAGTATATCGCCAAACACGACCTCCAAACTGCCGATTTTTATGACCGCAAGCTTGGTCTGGCTGTTGGCGCTGTACTGGGCGATGGGACACTACGTGAACTACCAAATGGAAATAGCCATTCTTACCAGTGTAAAGTCGCTTTTGGTATACGCGAAACTGACTGGTATGATACTTTCGCAAATTTGATGACAGCCATGAACATCCACACACACCGTGCGGTCTCAGAAAAAGAGTTTGCAGTTGCGGGTGGTGTTGCGATTAAATATGCTTCAGTGCGATTAGAATGCTATAAATTAGCATCCTTATTAGTGCGCATTGGCATGACACCCAATATTAAAGGCCCACAAAAGACCATTCCTATGGCATTCATGAGTATGGAAAAAGACTTCCTGGCTGGCATCCTTGATGGCCTCTTCTCGACAGATGGCAGCGTACTTATGAAACAGGACAATCCACTGCTGCGTTTCCATACATCATCATATGAATTGGCACAACAGGTACGATTGCTTCTGCTTCAATTTGGCATTCATGGGCGCGTTTATCGATCAACCCGTGATGAAGAGCTCATGTATGATGGTCGCTCGATGTATGGCACAGGTGAGAAATTCGATGTCGTCATCATGAACGAAGGCATTGCACGTTTCTACTCAGAAATTGGCCTCAGTCATCCAGAAAAAGCTGGACGATTGAAAGATATCGCGGAAAATTGGCATTATATCGGTGGAACATGGTTGGCATCAGTAGTTTCGGTGACGGATACTAAGACCGAGGAAGAGGTCTATGATCTCTACGAACCGGACACACTCATCTGGATCACCAACGGGTACTGCTCCCTGGACTGCGGCGAGCAAGGTTTGCCGCCTTATGGCGTTTGTAACCTTGGTGCACTTAATCTATCATCATTCGTCAAAAACGACAAGATGGATTGGGAGCGCTTAGCTGAGGTCAGCCGGACCGCCATGCGCTTCCTGGACAACGTCGTCGATGCCAATGAGTACTTCATCAAAGAGAACCAGGACGCTCAGTTGGGCACACGCCGTACGGGGTTGGGCACGATGGGTCTGGCGGACGCGCTGATCAAGATGCAGATCGCCTATGGCAGCGACGAGTCTCTGCCAGTCATTGAGCGCATCTACACGACGATCCGCGATGCGGCCTACGATGCTTCAGCGGACAACGCGGCGGAGAAGGGCATCTTCCCACACTTCGAGCGCGATAAGTATATGCAAGGGAAGTTTATCAAGCGGCTCCCCAAAAATATTCAGGACAAAATTGAGGCGCAAGGCATTCGTAACGCCGTTCTGTTAACGCAGGCACCCACGGGCACGACGAGTCTCCTGTCGGGCGTCAGTTCGGGCATTGAGCCGGTCTACGACTTCGCCATGATCCGCCGTGACCGCACCGGTGAGCATATCATGTACCATCCGCTGCTGGAGGAATGGCGCAACAGCCATCCCAACGAGCCAACGC
>JACDAE010000174.1 GCA_013695595.1 Ktedonobacteraceae bacterium
GTCTACCTATGCCTGATATACCCAATTCTTACCTGGAAACACATGCTGACGAGGCACAGACATTGCTTGAACAACTTTGCCGCCAACCTGGGATTGCCGCACAAAATTCTGGGATTGCCGCAACGGCTGATCTCGTTGAGTCGTTGCTGAGTGAGGCTGGTTTTCAGACTCGACGCCTCATAGTTGAAAATGCGCCCCCGATTGTCTACGCTGAACTACGTGGTCGTAGCCCATTTACACTCCTGCTTTATAACCATTATGATGTGCAACCTGCCGAGCCGCTTGACCTGTGGCTCTCGCCTCCCTTTGAACCAGCCCTCCGTGGCGGAAATATCTACGCTCGTGGCATCGCCGATAATAAAGGTGAAATAGCCGCACGTCTGGCAGCTATTCGCGCTTTGCTTGCCATAGATGGAACGTTACCCATTACTATTCGCTGGATGATTGAGGGTGAGGAAGAGGTTGGCAGCCCCCATTTTGAGGAGTATGCTGCAAAATATGCTGAGCTTTTCCGGGCCGATGGTTGTTTATGGGAAGGTTCAAATTTCGATGATACAGGTCGACCTTCGTTCACGCTGGGCACAAAGGGTCTTCTTTATGTGCAACTCGATGTCCAGGGAACAGGCGTCGATGCTCATTCGGGCAGTGCCCCTATCTTACCAAGTGCCGCATGGCGACTCGTCCAGGCACTCGCCACGCTTCGTACGCCCGATGGACATGTGCGTATTCCAGGCTTCTACGATACAGTGCGCCCACCAACATCAGAACAACTCAAAGCACTGAGCGAACAGACAGATATGACGGAAGAATTGAAAAAGCTCTACGGCATCTCCCAGTTTGTGGATAATTTAAGCGGGGCAGCATTGCGTGAACGCGTATCATTTACTCCCACCTGCAATATCGCAGGCCTGCTCAGTGGCTATACAGGTAGTGGCGTCAAAACAGTATTACCAGCGCATGCAATGGCAAAGATCGACTTTCGCCTTGTTCCCGATCAAGACCCCCATGATATTCTCGCCAAACTGCAATCACATCTGCTTGATAATGGTTACGACGATATCCACGTCTCTGTCTTTGGAGCCGCTGAACCTGTAGTTACGCCGATCGAAACGCCTTTCGTACAAAAAATTATCTCTATTGCACAGGATTTTGCCAACAAACCTGGGGCCATTTCACCTATCATTGGTGGAACGCTTCCCTTTTTGGGACCGTTACGCCGCTACGTCGGCCTCCCTGGCCTGAGCGCTCCAGGTAATCCTGCTTATTGGGGCAGTGGTGCACATGCTCCAAACGAGCATATTCGCCTTGCTGATCTACAACGGGCAGTACGCTATAACTGCTACCTTTTCCAGGCTCTAGGAGAGTCTTGATGAAAATCTAAACTTTCTACCCTCTTGCATCTATTCCCATATCGTACTATCATAGGGGATAAATGGCAGAGTGGCATTTGTACTCATTCGTTAGCATGGAGTTTTTTTATGACTAATCTCCCCATCGCAGATATTAGCAGCCGGGGCTGGCTCAGTATCGGTCCCCCTTATATCTATGTCAACATCGATCCGGTCCTTGCTCGCATTGGTCCTCTCGCATTGCGCTGGTACGGCCTGATGTATGTTGTGGGTATCATTATTGGCCTCTGGGTTATTAAGGGCTATACTACTCGCAAAGGTATCGACCAGGATATGGTCTATCGCGTGCTATGGTGGTGTATCGCGGCTGGCCTGATTGGCGGACGCCTCTATTTCGTCATTCAACAACCCAACCTTGTCTCATACTACTTCGCTAACCCCATCCATATTATTGCTACCTGGGAGGGTGGCATGGCCTTCTTTGGCGCGATCTTCCTGGTGATCCCAACGCTCTTCTGGCGTGCTCGCGTCGAACGTATCAACCCTCTAGTACTGGTTGATGCGGGTGTGCTCTTCGCCGCCGCTGGACAGATCTTTGGCCGCATTGGCAACCTGATCAATGGCGATATCGTTGGCTATCAGAGCACTCTTCCCTGGTCCACCGTCTACATAAATCCTAATAGCTGGGCCTGTCAGGCTGGTTCGACGATCTGTAACGTTCCCGTTCAACCTGCCGCTGGCTACGAACTACTCACAAATATCGTCCTACTCGCAGTAATGCTGTTTCTGGCTCATCGCGTGCGCCGCCCCGGCATCCTGATGCTGGTCTACCTCTTCAGTTATGCTGTCACTCAGTTTCTTCTCTTCTTCGTCCGCGACAACATTTATGTCAAACTTTTCAATGTGATTGACTGGCACCTGAAACAGGCGCAATGGACCTCGCTCGTCGTCTTCATCATCCTGCTGCCCATTACGTACCTGGTTATACGCTACTCAAAACCAGTTCCTGTTGGTGAAGTTGCTGCTACATATGGTATCGCTCAGAAGCCTGTCGCGGTAGAGAAAGAAAATCTTGCAACAAAGACTCTGGATAGCGATGTGGTCGAAATTAAAGATGGTGAAATCAAACATGTAGAGGCTGTGGAAGAACCAGAAAACACAGAGGAGACCCAGGTAGAAGAGCCTGTAAACACAGAGGATAAAGTATAGGACGCAACGGGCTTGTGAACCGCGCCCCTACACCAACGTTGGGAACAGATACAAGACCAGGTTATTATCATCCCCAATGGTGTAGGGGTACGGTTCACAAACCCGTTTTTGGGTTAATCAATTTTGACAAAGCCTATACCTGATACAACAACTTCCGATGCATCACGGATATTAATGTATCGGTCAACGTCAATATTTTCTCGAATTGTTCCGTTTGTTGCTCAAGGGGCAATCCGCTCTCCCTCCATTGGGGCAACACATACTGCTCGCAGGAGGCAATCTCACTGCGTACAAGTTGACGTAATTGGAAACGTATCAAGGCGGGCAGCGCTATCGGCAGGCCGAATTGCTTCAAGCTCTGATAGAGGTCCAGTAATAACACATCATCGCCGCTAAATTGCACCTCATCCTCTACCTCGGTGGGAAAGAGCAAGCCCTGGCTCACTAACTCATCAATCTCCTCACCTGTCACTCCGGCCTGTTGGATCAATTCATCTTTGGAGAGGCGCACCTGTTGAGCACCGCCCGTCAACGTACGCAATAGGCGTTGCTTGAGCGCAAGGTTCATCTGTACATCTCCCTGCTGCGCTCGAATCTCCAGCAGTTGTTTGATGACCTCTAGAGGTAAATTTTGCTGCTCCTTCAGCTCACGTACAATGCCCAATACCAGCATGTGTTCTTGATTATAATAGGCGACGCGACCACGCATCATAGGCGCAGGCAGCAAACCTTGCGTATTATAGAAACGAATGGTCCTGCTCGCCACCCCAGAGAGATGTGCAAGATCATCAATACGCAACAGTTGCGGCTCGGCGTCGCTCTGTACCAGGGACACGGTCTCTCCTCTTACTTCTTCGCCTTCGGTGTAGGTTGTGGCGTCAGAACAGGCTGTGGATTATTCAACTTTGCTTTCTCTTGCTTAATCTTCGTTTGTAAAGCATTGAGATATGATTGTGCACCATCCAGATCGGTATCCACAACTGCCGTAAGCTGCTTGGGCATCGTTCCCACCTTGCCGACCCACGCTTCGAGTACCTTCTGAATGGCAATCATTGAGGAATTATCCATATACACCTGTGCCAGCAAGCCACGCGCCGCCTTGACAGCCTTGAGCATTCCGTTGAGAAAATCGCCTGTGAGCGTGGCACCAAAATGGACAATCGGCGAAACAAAGACATCATAGGCGACACGCGTTAATTTTGCCGCCGCGATTGCTCCGTCTAACGTGAAGCCTTCCATGTCTTCCAAGGCTTTGATAAATTCGGCACGCACCTCATTTGCGCCCTGTGCCGCACCCCTCTGGAATGCGTCCGCCACCTGCTGCTCTACATTCTGGGCTGCATTTCCTACAACCTGGGGAAGCTTCGGGGCCAGCTCATAGGCTGCCGCACCTGCTCCTCCAACCGCAATAAGACCCGCACCTATCAACAGGCCACGGCGCGACATTTTGCGCTTTTTGCCACGGCGCTGTACAGGTGCTCGTTCGTCCTCTTCCTCATAGTAATCATCGTCTTCATACTCGTCGTAATCGTCCTTAGGTTCAATCGGACGTGCCCGACGCAACGGCTCCTGTTGTGCTCGCGTGGGTCGCCTGGATACATAACGCGGATCTTCGTCGCTGTAAAGAGGACCGACCTCTTCATACCCCTGATCAGGATCTATATCCTCGTGATCTTCCCAGGTCTCCGCCTGCGGATCAATCAACTCTCGCTCAAGACGGGGTTGCACCAATCGGCCACTACGCGTAGGATAACGCTTACGATAGAGCGTCGTATCCTCTTCATCGTCATACTCTGAATACTCCGGGACACGCTCTACCGGCTGCTCGGCTACTGGAAATTCCTCTTGCTCCACATCCTCTTCTTCAACAAGGCGTGCTTTTGTGGCAAGAATATTTTGACGTAAGAGTTGTCTTGTTCTACGCAGATCAGGTCGTTGCGCTGCAAGAGAACCAGATTTGCTCGCCGTCTCTCCACGAGTAGTTCCAGGCTCCCTCAATCCACCACTATCGATCCTTCCACTCTGACTCTGTCCATTGCGACTGCGCAATGGATCATAATCATACCCGTATTGCCGTCCAGGACTCTTTCGATAAGTTCTTCGCTCCGAATGATCCTTTGACATGTTTTTTCAACTCTCCTGACCTTGCATCGACCTCACGCCGATACTCTGGGCGATAGTGGCACGTAACCACAGAGCGATAAAACAATCACTCTTTATACCCATTTTACATTACACTTTCCACTTAGTCCAGACTTCTTCCAGCAGACTATATGTACTTTTCATAAAACTCAATTTATCTGGCTTTTAATAGTAATAAACTGCTATTCTTTCCCTTTTCTTACACGGCAAATCTAGTCAATATAGCAAGCTCGCTACGAAGCACAGTTTATCATAAGGCCCTCTTAGCTGCAACCACCAGTAATTCAATGGGTGTGGCTCGTTTTTTCGCATCGGAACCACCATCACCGTAGGGAAGCCATTTATAATTCCGGGGCGGCCCGGCAATCAAGCAACCCCGGAATTATAAATGGCTTCCCTACGGTGATGGTTGCGAAAACCTGAGCCGCACCCTGATGCAATACACCTGATCACACCTATGTTATAATATCTCCAGTGTTATCGACCCGGCAGGGCCAGGAGGAAGTCAACGCATGCCCGAACTTGAGAAGAACGAAGACCAGATGCCCATCGTCGCCTGTGTGACGACCGGCATATTTCAGGAGAACTGCTATCTCTATGCCTGTCCGCAGACGCTTGAAGCAGTTATTATCGATCCCGGCGACGAGCCTGAGCAGATCCTGGAGACTATTAAGGAACTAAAACTGCTTCCCAGGTATATTATTAATACGCATGGACACATCGATCATGTAAGCGGCATCGATGCTGTAAGCGAGGTCTACCCCGTCCCGCTGGCAATTCATCCCGCCGATGTTCCCCTTTACACCGATGAACTCACCGCGGCTACCTATGAACGACATCATCCACTGGTCAAAAGAAAACCCGATATTTTGCTTAAAGAAGGTGACCGTATCTCTTTTGGGACTCTTTCGCTTGAAGTTCTTCACACACCAGGCCATACACTCGGTGGCATCAGTCTCATAAGTCGTCCTTACTGCATCTTCACTGGTGATACGCTCTTCCGCCGTAGTATTGGCCGCACCGATTTTCCCGGCGGCAGCTATCAACAGATCGAAGACTCTATCCGCACAAAATTGTATGCCCTCGATGATGATCTGGTGGTCTTCTCTGGACATGGCGAACCTACAACTATTCTTGAAGAAAAACATGAAAATCCATTTGTAAATATAGAGGAGTAATTCTTGTGTCTGTTATCTCCGTTATTGGCACCGGCTACGTCGGTCTAGTCACTGGTACCTGCCTCGCCGACATGGGCAACCAGGTCACTTGCCTCGATATCGTTGAAGAAAAAATCGCACGCCTCAAACAAGGCATTCTTCCCATCTACGAACCCGGTCTGGAAGAACTGGTCGAACGCAACGTCCATGCTGGCCGCCTACACTTCACAACCAGCTACAGCGAAGCTCTGGACAATAGCGAATTTATTTTTATCGCGGTTAACACCCCAACTGGTGCCAATCAGGGCGGGGCCGACATGCGTTACGTCGAGAGTGCCGCCCGCAGCATTGCGCAGGAACTTGACCACTATACAATTATTATTAATAAGAGCACCGTCCCTGTGGGCAGCGGTGATGTGGTTTCGCGTGTCATTTACAATAACCTGAAACGTCCCGATGTTGGCTTCTCGGTCGTCTCTAATCCAGAGTTCTTGCGTGAGGGATCAGCGGTGCAGGATTTCCAGCACCCCGATCGTATTGTGCTTGGCTCATCCGAAGCAGAGGCAGCCAACACCGTCTCGCGCCTCTACCTGCCCCTACGTGCGCCCATTGTGATTACCGATCTCTACACTGCCGAAATGATCAAATA
>JACDAE010000176.1 GCA_013695595.1 Ktedonobacteraceae bacterium
CCACTATACCCCGACTGCCCCTCACCCCTTCTCTCCATTTCCCCAATTTGATGATGCTAGTAATTTGCTCAAAATGAGTCTATAATGGGCAAAGGATAGCTCGAAATAAAATTTGTGCATCCCTAAAAACCGGTCGCGATGGAAGAAGGAGGCTATGATGCCTGATATCATTGGTGTGCTTTTGCTCACTGCGGTCATCGCATATTTGTGGGGTTCTATTCCTTCTGGTTACTGGATGGGGAAACTCTTGCGTGGCAGCGATTTTGATATTCGCAGCTATGGTAGTCATAAAACTGGCGCAACCAACGTACGGCGCACTCTGGGCAATGGTCCCGCCCTCATTGTCTTTCTGATCGACCTTTCAAAAGGGATCGGCCCCGCTCTTATCGCAACCCTTGTGCCCACACTCTTCGTGAATGGCTGGGGCCCCAGCGTAGCAGGATTGGCCGCACTTCTTGGTCATTGCTTCCCCATCTTCATCGGCTTTAAAGGCGGGCGTGGCGTCTCGACCGGTGCAGGTGCGGCCCTGGTCCTCTCACCATTTACCATCTTACTTGCTGCAATCACTGCCTTCAGTACAATCGCTATCTCGCGTTATGTCTCTCTTGGCTCCATTATAGGTGCCCTGACTATCATGGTATGCAGTGTGGTCTTTTTCGTGATTGGTCGCCTCGATCCCTCTTTTTTTGCACGCGTCAGCTTTCCACAAATGCTTTTTATGCTCGTCGGTCCAGGACTCGTCATTCTCTTTCATGCCGATAATATACGCCGCTTACTCGCCGGCACCGAGAGCAAGCTGGGAGGGAAACCTTCGGTCCCTGCCAGCATACCTGTTACTACCGATGAACCAGCCCACTAAGCATTCGATGACCCTGTTTGCTCATTCTGGAAAAGCGGCAACGCTCCTAACGTGTATTCTATCCCAGAGAAGACCGTCCAGATCGTCGCCAGAATGAGCAACACATCAGCCGCCAGTTGCATCAATTCAGGTATATTCAACGTCTGACTAGTAAACATCAGCATGGGTGGGAAGAGCGTGAGTAGATGCGCACCCAGTCCACGCGCCAACAGAAGACCACCGATACCCAGGAGCGTAATAAACGTCTTCTGTTTGCCCCATATACCCGCTGGAATAACTTTTCCCTTCGCCGCTGCCATCGAACGCAAACCTGTTACAAGAAATTCACGTGCAATAATAATGACGACAATCCATGCAGGCACAAAGCCAATCTGCACCAGAGCTACCAGAATTGCAGAAACAAACACTTTATCAGCGGTCAGGTCCAAAAAAACGCCAAACGAGGAGACAACCTTAAAACGTCGCGCCAGATACCCATCCAGTAGATCGGTTATAGACGCTAGAAAAAACAGTAAGGTAGCCACCAGAAAAGCTGCTGGCTGATTCACCAGCACTAATATAAACACCACCGCCGTCACGATCAATCGACTAATACTGAGTATATTCGGGAGATTTCGCATATCAACACCTCAAAGCTTTGCATTCCCAACCGAAAGAAAAGGCCTTCTTTGCCCTACAAGTTGGTACGGAGCCGCCAACACCGCTGCTTCCCCGACTCCCTGGGTAAACCTGCAACGTTGCAATGTACTCTCATTCACCGCAAATGGACAGAATTATTGTCATTATAAGCGACTGAGGATAGCCTTGTACAGGTACACAAATTTGGGAAGATGGTTCATTTCTTTCTACCCAGCTACTTTTGACGGACACATACTACAATATCGCGCCTTTTGATCACACGATCGACAGCATGCACAAATTGCGTGAAAGGCTCTTCATTCCGCACATGCAATTTTGTATTGCTTTCTATCAGCTCGACCATCTCTTCACGCTCAATGCGCGTTGCATTCCAGGCCAGCGCTAATGTGCCTCCAGGGAGCAACATCTGTTCCCATACCGGTAACGCGGTGGTAAGCCACGATGAGATATCCGCGAAATGCTGCACGCCATAGGGCAGATCGCCCACAATGGCATGCATGCGGGGTCCACCACTGATATCACGCATATGCATGTCTGCTTCCCGCGCATCGCCCTGCACAAGAACGAGCAGATGGCGCTCATTTCTAGGCCCAATCTCAAACTGATAGCGGCGTCCTGCTCTACGTCCACGTTCATCTACCTCTTTGTATGACACGCGTTCGCTTTCCAGATATTGGCGCACAAATACAGCGGTCGTCTCTACATCCTGGCGCTCCATTTCGACGCCAAAGGCATCGTAGCCAGCGGCCAGAGCGAGAAATAGGGTGGTGCCTCCACCAGCTAAAGGATCTAAGATCCGCAGGCGATCCGCATAATGGTGAGCATAATCACCAGCAAAAATAGCTACATTGAGCAGTACACGCGTGAAAATCTCGTTCGTCTTGCCTTTATAACGCCTCGCTTCCGCCATCTCCAGAGGCACAAACGGCGTAAATTGCGGCTCGATTGGACGCAGTAAGGGGCCGGGCACATCCCCGATCTGTTCAAAATATTCGTAGACTTCGCTCGTCGCTCCCAGACGCGCCAATATATTTAGAGTGTCAGGTGATGACAGGAAGGCATCATCGGCGGTCGCTAATAAATAGTTCTGTCCCGCCAACGTTACAGGTGCAACATGTGAGATGAGGGCCGCACATGGGCTAGCCAGCAACTCAGGTAAGGCCAACACTTTTGTCATATGCGCATATTGTGTGCTGCGTTGTGGTGTAATCTTCAGTGCAAATTTCATGAGGTCGAGTATAGCACATGTTTATCGGACCGGGTAGGGGCCAGATGCTTACAACGCAAACAATTCTGCTCGCTTCTCCCGTAACAACTGTGCAATCCGCGCTGGCTCGTCCTTTTCTAACGCCTTCAGTTTGAGTTCAGCCACGACCGCGCTCCACTGCTCTTTGGCGGGCAGGTAACGACTATCACGCGCAACCAGTTCTTCAAAGATGCGGCGTTCGAGTTCGTGCCACAATGAACGATTGCTTCCATCAAACTCACCATCGTCGGGCGCATAATCTTGATCGTTGGTATTATTGTCAATACGTACAAAGAGCGCCTGAAAGTGGGTACGCGCCATCTCTTCCATGCGGGGCATATCGAGCACTCCCGCATCAAAGGCTAGCGTGCCCGTGAGCTGGATCAACACCAGAGGCTGCACCGCTGCTCCTTGATAGGGAGGACTTTCGCGGCGGCAGTAATCTTCCAGGCGAGCATAGAGCGCATCCGGCTCGGTGAGGCCATCCACACGTAAATTATGACGCACAAAGGGACGACGCTTGCTCGCGATATGCTCTGCGTGATGAATGCGCTCCTTACGCTCAGGATCAATAATGCGTTCAGGCGTCTCAGTATCGATCTCTACATAATAGTAACCGCGATCTTCCCATTGGGCCTCTTCCGCGCCACAGGTTTCGGTGGAGCCAGGATTATACATCCAACCCTCAAACTCGTAGGGTTTATGTACGTGGCCAAGCGCAAGGTAGTCCAGGCAAGAGCGCAAGGGCTGAAAATGCGCCATCGATGGCAGGCCCTGTACACGGGCAACGATCCCTTCAACACCTGTATGCATCATGAGCAAGCGATACTCCACACCCTGCGCATCTTCTTCCGCGCGTACAGAGGTCATCGCCTGTACCATGCCTTCCATAGTGCGTACGGTAGCGGCTCCCTGCCAGGGTAGGCCGTAGATACGTACACGACCATCCAGCAGATCGATGTATGCACCAAGCATTGTCTGTGGCTCCCAGGCGGTCATAAGAGGGACGCCTTCGCGCATAGTGGGTGCCAGCAGGGTGATAAAGCCTTGATAACATAAAAATTGTAGCCAGGAGACACCATCGCGATAATAGCTGCGGTCGTGATTGCCCTCAATAGCAATGACGGGAATATTATTTTCCTTGAGCTTCTTTAATCCTTCAATGGCATGAATAAGTGTTTGAGCATCGATGGCACGCTTATTAAACAGATCGCCAGCAATAACCATAAAATCGACGCGCCGTTTGAGGGCATCGTCGGTAATATCCCAAAATGTACGGCTAAAATCGTTGAAGCGCTCACGCACCCCATACTGTTCGTAGCCAAGATGTGTATCTGCAACATGGATAAAAGAAGCTCGCATAGAAATACTCCTGATCAGGGTAGCAAGGTAAATACAGACGGGCCGGTCATCCAGGCACGGACAGCGGCGGCGGTAAGAATTAAGGCGGCAATACTATACACGAGAAGATCGCGGCGTGGTTTTTTGCCTCCGCTAGCATACGTGGTTGCAACAGGAATGACCAGAGCCACAATACCTCCGTACACAAAGTGCAGATAGTAGAGATCAAAGCCCGGAGGTCCCGGCTTCTTGCCCATAATGACCATAATTATACCCAGAACTCCCTGCAAAAGGGACAGGATAATAGTGACCATCAGAATCCTGCGCCATGGTTGTGTTCGCGCCTTGAATTCGGTCGTGGCGATGCTCTCAGGGACGGCGGGGACGACGCCCTCATTTGTCTCCGGTTTGCTCTCACTCTCTGCAACAGGATCCTTTACTGCAGATTTACTTATATCCGGGTTGATACTTTTTGTTCTAAAAAAGATGACCAGGCCCCATATTCCTGTAATTGCGCCTGCCAGGATTACCAGATAGACGTTATAGGAATGCAGGGTAAGAATAAAATCTCCCAACGTACATGCTCCTTTATGTCGCGCGACATAGTTATTTTACCGTTTCTTTTTTGCAGCAGAAATAACGGAACTCTTCCTGCCCTACTATAGCGCGAGTGCATTCGAATGACAAGTCAGGGAACTTTTGGGAAGTGAGAACGTCTTAGTGGTAGGTGCACTGTGAACAAACTGATAAAGACATGAGGCGTCAAAATTTGTGCCCTCGCCGTTGTTTCTTGTGGAAAAGGAGAAATTTCATGAAGTCACGTACAACCCTGGCATTCTCTTCGCTGCTAGGAACGCTTTTAGCAATCGCAATCTTTGGCATTCTCATTACCGGTTGTGGTACAAGCGCGGTAGGGGCAACACCAGCTACTCCCACAGTTGCACCTGTACAAAAATGTGGAAGCATTGGCGTGATGCGCGCCCAGTCTACCACGGGTACATCTGGAAGTGCGCAATCTAACGTGGCTGGCAGTTGCTTCTGGCAGGCATTCCAGCAGTGCCGCTCAGCATCATTAACTGTCAACTTCGGGAGTGTCGATACTGTCACAACCCATACCTTCACCCTTAAGAAAAATAGTGCAAATTGTACAATCTCGGATGCTGTGAAGAACCGTATTATACCTCGTCCAGCTAAAGATACTGGCACCTATACATGCAGTGGCCTCGTCAATAGCACAAATGAACTGCGCTTCAATGGCTGTGGCTCATTGGGCAATATCGTCGTCCCAACCAACCCGGTTGGCAATCCCCAATCATAACATGTGGGCGTATTAACAAAGACCGGGCGAATCACAATCAATGGATTCACCCGGTCGCGCCACACCAGATCCCTATTGTAATACCTGGCGCATATATTCGCGCAGGCCGGGGGCAATGGCGGGGTCTCTGAGACCATAGGCAATAGAGGTAGTCAATAAGCCGAGTGGATTGCCTGTATCATAGCGAACGCCTGAGAAGCGTAACCCATAACAATGACCGGCCTCGGCCTGCATCTGAATTGCATCGGTTACCTGAATCTCACCACCGCGACCCTGCGGCGTTTTCTCCAGCAATTCAAAGATGTCTGGTGTCAAAATGTAACGACCAGCGACGGCCAGATCTGAGGGTGCTTCCTCCAATGGCGGCTTCTCAACTAGTTGTGAAACCTGGACCACACCGGATTCGAGGTCCTGGACCGATGCAATCCCATATGAGGAGATAAGTTCTGGCGGTGAAGTAAAAAGCGAGAGAACGGAGCCATTATACTTTTCATGGATCTCCATCATCCGTTGGAGGCAGGGCGTCTCCGGGGCAACCAGCTCATCACCAAGCATCACAACAAATGGCTCATTGCCCACCAGCGCCTTTGCGCACAATACCGCATGCCCCAATCCTAGAGCTACAGGTTGGCGTACAGATGTATAGATCGCCATCGTTTGCACATGGCGTAATGCTTTCAGTTCTTTCAGCTTCCCCTTACGCTCCAGGGCCTGCTCTAGCTCAGGGAACACATCAAAATGATCTTCAATACTGCGTTTACTACGGCTGGTCACAAAAATAATTTCTTCGATGCCAGCCTCAACCGCCTCCTCGACGATGTATTGTAACGTTGGTTTATCGACAAGGGGTAACATCTCTTTCGGTATCACCTTGCTGGCGGGGAGGACACGAGTCCCCAGTCCCGCTACGGGTAACACTGCTTTACGAATGCGCATCATTTCTCCTCTTAACAATTGGCAACAGGTGCTTGCCTGTGCTCCTGCTCCACCACTGATCGCTGCTCTTTATTCTAATTGATGATATCAATATGGTCAACCTGAATCATTGTACCTGTCCTGACAATACCTTACGCCTGTATGCCTTTTGCTAGAGCTAAACGTAATATTATTAGAAATAGGTTACATAAAAAGGATAAGATAATGAGAATTGCACAGATCGCCCCCCCGTGGATCGCAATTCCACCCAAAAACTATGGTGGGACGGAAAGCGTCATCTATAATCTAGTGGAACAGCAGGTAGCGCAGGGCCATGATGTTACATTGTTTGCCCCTGGTGATACACAAACATCGGCAAAGTTGGTGTCCTTTTTTCCAAAATCGCTGCTACGCGAGGGCGTTCCGTGGACAATGCATCTCAAAGCGTTTTATCATCTACAGAAGTCGCTCGAAGTAATAAATACACAAAATTTCGATATTGTGCATACCCATCTTTCATCCGGCGCTGATCTCTATGTGTTTCCCCTTACAGCCAATCTTAGTACTCCCCATGTAACAACATTGCATAGTCATTTTCCCTTTGATCATGGGATAAGTGGCTGGGTTGGTAATGCTGATCGTTATTATATGGATTGGGCACCTTCCGTACCAATTGTCTCCATTAGCGAAGCTGCTCGTGCTCAAACGAAGGAGCCGCTCAACTTTGTGGGCGTGGTATACAATGGGATAGAAGTAAAACAGCTTCCTCCTACGCGCAAGAAAAGAGATACCTACTTTACATGGTTGGGTCGTTTTGTGCCTGAAAAAGGGCCACATCTGGCGATCGAAGCAGCAAAGCAAGCCAATGTGCCGCTTATCCTGGCCGGTACGATCGATCGTCACGTCAAGGAATCGGTCACCTACTTTCAAGAGATTATTAAACCACAGGTTGATGGCGACCAGATCAAATATATTGGTCCGGTAAATGCACAAGAGAAAGCGCGTTTATTGCGTGGTGCCTGTGGTTTTCTCAATCCTATTGAATGGGAAGAGCCATTCGGCATGGTTATGGTTGAAGCAATGGCCTTTGGTTGCCCGGTCATTTCATTTGCGCGTGGAGCGGCCCCGGAGATCGTCATCCATGGACAGAATGGCTTCCTGGTGCAGAATCTCGCCGAAATGATAGAATATATCCCCCACATCAACGAGATTGATAGAGATGCCTTACCCATATATGTAGAGCAAAATTTCTCTGCGCACGCTATGGCAACGAAATATCAGGAAATATACGAAAAGGTCATCAGCATGAGCAAAACGCGAAAGAGGGCTGGAAAGAAAGCATCTACAAAAATTGCGTCCACCTTCGAAAATCCTCGCGTGGCTGTTCTGCAATAAAATACATCAAAACGAAGCGGGATCGTGTAGGGGTGCTATTTACCATCCCGCCCAGAGCTTCCAATTATGCTATGCTATGTTATGCTTAACCTAGGTCTCATTGCTTAGCAGAAAGGACCATACATGTATTCTCTTGCGCAAGTCAATATTGCTCGTACCCTAGCCCCATTAGATGATCCTCTCATGGCCGGCTTTATTGCTCAACTAGACACGGTGAACGCTCTCGCCGATGCCAGCCCTGGCTTCATCTGGCGTCTACAGACCTCAGAGGGCAATGCCACAGGCGTTAAAGCATACGATGACCCATTGATTATTTTCAATATGTCGGTATGGGCCTCCCTGAAGGATTTTTCTAATTATGTCTATTCAAGTGAAGGGCTACACCGTGAGGTCATGAAGCAACGCCAGCGCTGGTTCCAGCGCTTTGACGGCCCCTACACGACTCTCTGGTGGATACCTCAAGGCCACATTCCCACCGTTGAGGAAGCCAAAGAGCGTCTGGCATCTCTCCGTGTTCATGGTGAAACTGCCTATGCATTTTCTATTAAGAAGCAGTTCCCTTCTCCGGATCATAGCAATCAGCTTCTCACGCACCTCCCCGCAGAATGTCCAGCATAGTCTTCTGCATCCTTCCGACGACCAGATGCTAGGAAAGCAGTTTCCATGTCGTGTATAATAGTGCCACAATACGCGCAAGTGCGAGAAGGGTGTGGTTCAGAAGGCCACCAGGATAATGCTCTGTCAAACGTCATTGTGTCCCTCTCCTTATCCACAAGGACATCAGGCGTAGGGGCATGTGCTTGCCACCGCCTGATGGGACACGATTTTCTCTCAATATGGTCTTACAAAGGGTTGCAATGAAGCCTGGCGGAGCAATAGAAAAGCATTTTTCATGATGTGGATTGATGCATCATACCCGTGATCGCTGAAGAAAGGAAACGTTACTCTTATGCCCGAAACAAATGAAACGACGAACTCCACGCATAAGGAGTTGAACAGCCGTAGCAAAATGATCACCGAGGGAACAATGCGTGCTCCCAACCGCTCTATGTTACGTGCGGTAGGTCTTACCGATGAAGATTTCAATAAACCTTTGATCGGCGTCGCCAGTACCTGGAGCGAGATTACCCCCTGCAATTCACATATTAATCGTCTGGCGGAGAAAGTACGCGAAGGAGTGCGCGTTGGTGGCGGGGTTCCACAGATCTTTGGCACAATTACGGTGAGCGATGGAATTTCAATGGGCACCGAAGGTATGAAATTCTCGCTCCCCAGTCGTGAAGTTATCGCTGACTCAATCGAACTGGTCAGTAGTGCACAGCGCTTTGATGGCGTCGTTGCTATCGGTGGCTGCGATAAAAATATGCCCGGCTGCATGATGGCATTGGCACGTCTGAATATTCCCAGTTTATTTGTGTATGGTGGGACCATTCTTCCCGGCGTCTGTCGCGGCCAGGATGTGGATATCGTAAGTGTTTTTGAGGCTGTGGGCCAGTATAGCTCAGGCAAGATCAGTCGCGAAGAACTCGCTGAAGTTGAGCGCAGTGCTATTCCGGGAGCTGGCTCCTGCGGTGGAATGTATACTGCCAACACGATGGCCTCGGCGATTGAAGCCCTGGGAATGAGCTTGCCTGGTGGTTCATCGATGCCAGCAGTGACGGCACGCAAGGCGCTTGACTGCTACGAAGCCGGGCAGGCCGTGGTACGCCTGATCGAGCTGGATCTCACTCCACGCAAGATTATGACAAAGGAAGCCTTTGAGAATGCGATCACGCTAGTTATGGCTCTCGGTGGTTCTACCAATGCGGTTCTGCACCTGATTGCTATCGCCCGGCAGATGGACTATCCGCTCACCATCGACGACTTCACACGCGTGGGACATAAAGTACCGCACCTGGCTGATCTAAAGCCCGGCGGCAAATATGCCATGGTTGACCTCGATAAGGTTGGTGGAACCTGGGGCGTTATGAAGTACCTGTTACAAACAGGCTTCTTACATGGTGATGTACTCACGGTTACGGGCAAAACGCTGGCCGAAAATCTGGAGAAGGCCCCTGACCTGAGTGAGGGGCAGAATATCGTCATGCCGCTCGAAAAGCCATTGCATCCAACAGGTCCTCTGGTAATCCTCAGGGGTAATCTGGCACCAGAAGGTGCGGTCTGTAAAATAGCTGGTCTTAAATCCATTGTGCATCGTGGGCCGGCCAAAGTGTTTAACTCGGAGGAAGAGACCTTCGACGCCATCATGAACCACAATATTACCCATGGCGATGTGGTAGTGATCCGCTACGAAGGACCAAAGGGCGGTCCGGGCATGCGTGAGATGCTGGCCGTCACCTCAGCACTTGTAGGACAGGGCTATGGAGAGACGGTCGGCCTGATCACCGATGGACGCTTCTCTGGCGGCACGCATGGCATGGTGGTTGGACATGTATCTCCTGAAGCACAGGTGGGCGGCCCGATAGCAGTCGTAGAGGAAGGCGATATCATCACTATCGACGCCGAGAGCGGTACATTGACTATTGATCTGAGCGCTGAGCAGATCGCTCAACGCCTGGAGAAGTGGCAGGCACCGGCCCCTACATATACAAAAGGTGTCCTGGCGAAATATGTCAAATTGGTTACATCGGCATCGGAAGGTGCGATCACCGAATAGCTGATAACAAATAAAAACAACAGGCCAGTTCTCTGCCGGTCTGTTGTTTTTTTCATTGAAACGTTTTCGAGTATGCTACGCCATTAAAAATTAGTAGCGATCGCGATAGCCGCCGCCACCACCGCCACCACCGCTTGGACGGCGATCACGACCACCACCCTGGAAGCCACCACCGCCGCCTCGGTTGCCGCCGCCACCGCCAGATTGGCGCTCGCGAGCTTCGTTAACCGTGATGGTACGATTGCCCAGGAGGGTACCGTTGAGACGCTCAACAGCGGTATGGCCGCTCTGATCGTCGCCCATCTCGACAAATCCGAAGCCTTTGCTACGCCCGGTATCACGATCGGTGATTACTGTAGCTTCAACAACGTTTCCAACCTGTCCAAAAAGGTCGAGCAGGTCCTGCTCGTTAGTCTGATAGGGAAGTCCCCCTACGTAAAGTCGCATGTATATTGCTCCTGTGTGACGACATCTCTCAATGCATTGACGCTCGAAGAAACCATTTCTCACAGAAGCGATACAATTC
>JACDAE010000222.1 GCA_013695595.1 Ktedonobacteraceae bacterium
CGAGCGTGCTGATTGGTGCATCGAAGGTGAAACAGATCGAAGAGAACGTGGCTGCACTCGATAATCTTTCTTTCACGGAAGAGGAATTGAAGGCAATCGACGAGATCTCGCCTATATACATGTAGACCGTTTGCCAGCGCCGTGTTATTCTTGCACCACGGCGCTCCCTTATCCATCTTCCTCAACTAAACGAGATTTAGCATTCCCTTAACAAACCAATAATACACTTATAGTATGCTACATTGGTGCCAATCAATCCAGGCATTTTTCTTTTGTAGTTGTTGAGTTTATAGTTGATACGAGGAGGTATGGATGCGACATAGTTTTAGAGTAATTGCGATGTTGATTACTCTGTTTACCGCGCTCTCTTTCAGTGGCGTAGCGAATGCAAGCACACTGGCGAGCACAAAAGAGGATAGCAAATATGAGCATATCTTCTATATTATGATGGAGAATCATGCCACAAATCAGATATTTGGCAATACGGCTGACGCTCCCTATATCAATACATTGGTAAGCAAATATGCCAGTGCAGAACAATATTATGGCGTTACTCATCCCAGTTTGCCGAATTACCTGGCGGCTATTTCTGGCGATTTCCAGGGCATCTGGGATGACTGTGCGGCTGGTGCGGCTGTAACATGTGCTCCTCAGGAGTTCGGCCCCACCTCTGGCTATACCAATGGGCAGGAATTGCTGACACCCGCTCAGATTACGAAGGCAACCAATACGCCACACCTGTTCAAAGATCAGACGATCGTTGATCAACTCGAAAAACATGGGATGACCTGGAAAGCTTACATGCAATCCATGCCTTACACAGGCTATACAGGCGAGTATTATCCCTATGCAACAATCAATGGGCAGAGTACACCACTCAAATTGTATGCACAAAAGCATAATCCATTCGATTACTTCTCTGCCGTTGCAAATAATCCTACTCGCTTGAATAAGGTTGTACCCTTTACACAGTTCGGTGCAGATCTGCACTCTAAAAACGTTCCCAATTTTGTGTGGATCAGCCCGGATCAGTGTAGTGATATGCATGGTGTTTCAGCGACCAATGCAGGGCTGCTCAATATTCCTGATTGCGCCTCCCCAGCATCCGGTCTGGATCATAGCGTCATCAAACGTGGGGATAATTTTCTCAAGCAAACGGTGACCGAGATCATGCATTCACGCGTCTGGGGCGAGAAGTCGGCGATCGTGATTGCATGGGATGAAAACGACTATAGCAGCTTTGCTGGTTGCTGCCACAGTCCTAAGGGTGTGGGTGGCGTTACACTGGGTGGCTCCAATGCTCCAATGCTGGTCATCACATCTAAGGGTGCCCATCATCTCGTGGACAAGACCACACCTTACAACCATTATACGTTGCTGGCTACCATCCAGAAGCTGTGGGACCTTGGCTGCCTGGAAAGCTCCTGCGATTTCAAGAATAGCTCTTTGATGACAAAATTCTTCTAGTTCTTTACAACACACGTAGAGACCAGGTTTATCGTTAGACGCGCTAAATCTGGTCTCTACGTTTTATGATATTTTCGATGCATCATTGCCGTACATAATAAATACCAGCATGATTGGGTGTAGGAATGGGCTTCTCGGATGGGAAAAGCAGAGAGGAGAGCAAGGCACCGATGAGGCCAAGAACTAACAGAATGACGACTATGATAGGTAGCCATTTGTGCATGATCCCTTTTTGTGGCTTTTTCGGCTCTGGCGGTGTGTCTGCTATCGGCTCTGGCACGGGTGAGATTTCGGGGGTGATGGGTTTATTGCGCAGATACTCACCAGCAGTTAAGGGGAGACCATCATTGAGTCCATTCTCAGATAGAGGGTTCGCCAGAGGTGACCATTCTTGCGGATCGGCCAACCAGAATTGTCCAAGGTCTTTCTCGTGGTTCTCTAGCAGGAGGTTCTTGCGCCTGATCTCGGTTACGTCCGATCCTGACATATCTTCGCTGGGCAATATGGTGGTGGGCCTCTGGAGCGGTGGCGCTTCGTCTGTTAAAACTGGTGCCTCAGAGACAGGGGCGGAATTGAGGAGAGGTGAGAGCGAGATAAAGGGTGGGAGGGGAGTCAATGGGTCATTTATAACAGGATGATTCGTTGTCGTCACGCGCGCTGCGAACAGAGGGGCGGCAACACCGAAATACCTTGAAACAGGTGAGGCAACAGGGGCAATCGTGACGGCGGAGAGCAATGCATCGCTCAATGCGGCGGCGCTGGCAAAACGATCATCCGCACGCTTCTGGAGGGCCGTGCGCAGAACGTTCTCGACGCTTTCTGAGATTGTGTGCACCAGTTCGCTAGCGACTGGCGGCGTCTGACGAACATGCTTGAGCAGCACCTCGATCGGCGTTTGTCCGCTGAAAGGCGGGATACCTGTGAGAAGACGGAACAGCAGCACACCAAGCACATAGATATCACTGGACGGGTGGAGAATGCCCAACGATTGTTCAGGCGAGGCGTATTCCGCTGATCCCCAGCCAACACGCGTGAGGGATTGCTGGCTATCATCATAGCCACGAGCAATGCCAAAATCGGTCAGGAGCATACGACCGTCCGCAGCCACAAAGATATTGCCCGGCTTGATATTGCCGTGGATCACGTTCTGCTCATGCGCATATTGTACAGCGCTACATACCTGTTGCATGATGGGTAATGCCTGGGAGGCGGAGAGGCGTCCACCGACACGGGTGAGCAGGTCGTCGAGCGTCCCGGTGGTCACAAAGGGCGTGACGAGATATAAAAGTTGTTCACCCTCACCATATTCAAGAATGGGGAGGATATTCGTGTGGGTAAGCTGACCAATTTTTTCGGATTCAATCATAAAATAATCGCGAAACGAGGCCCGTTCAGCGTATGTGGGGCGAAATATTTTTACCGCCACCTCGCTATTACTTTCGCCCTGTCGGTAGGCACGGTAGACATCCGCGACACCCCCCACACCGATAGATTGCAATAAGAGATAGTCGCTCAGTACCATACCTTCTAAATTAGCCATAAAAACACTCCACGAAATAGATGTATAATTGCAAATAGTTAAGGACAGATGCATAAAATCTCCTCTAGGATGAGGCACATTGAACTAAACGGGATGAGGTTGTCTTTTGGGAGATCCTCAGATGGAACTCTAGTAACAGAGACAGGTACAGGTATACAATAAACCTGCACCCTGAAACGTTGCGCTTGAAGATTCCACTGGAGAAATTCGGCATGTTAAAATCCCAGACGTACGCCAGCTATCTACGCATCGATGAACTCTTGAGCATCCAGACGCCCAAAAGCGACGGTCCTGAACACGATGAGTTGCTCTTTATTGTCATTCATCAAGTTTATGAACTCTGGTTTAAGCAGATTCTGCATGAGCTTGACTATTTGCAACAGCTCCTACGCTCAAATGAGGCGGCACGGGCAACCCACACAACGCGGCGCATTCTTGCTATTTTGAAAACGGTGGTCTCTCAGATTGACATATTGGAGACGATGACGCCCCTGGAATTTAATTCGTTTCGCAGTTTTTTAGAATCGGCCAGCGGCTTTCAGTCTGGACAGTTTCGCGAAATAGAGTTTGTCTTTGCGCACAAGCGCGAGGCGATCTTCAGGCATTATCCAGAGGATTCGCTCGGCAGGAAGCGACTTGAGGCTCGATATACACAACCGACGCTCTGGGATGCATTTTTGTATTATCTGAGCTTGAATAATTATACAATCCCACAGGAACACTTGCAGCGCGATGTAACCCATCCAATTGAACCCTCGCTCACTATTCAGGCCATTCTTATTGATGCCTATCGGGGCAACACCATCGTTAGCAACATTTGCGAAAGCCTGGTTGATATCGATGAGGGGTTTCAGGAATGGCGCTATCGGCATGTGAAGATGGTCGAACGCACGATCGGCAGCAGAACGGGAACTGGCGGCTCAAGCGGCGTGGAATACCTGACGGCGACCATGAAACCTTTCTTCCCCGATCTGTGGATTATTCGTGCCCAATTTTGAGTATGTGCAGAAATCATATCCTTTGCGGTGGGCCAAAAAGAAACAAGGGTAGGGAAGCCATTTATTATTCCGTGGGGGCTACGATTCAGCAGAAAAGGAAACGAAATATGACAATACCAATAGATGCTGCATACGCTCTAGAGCTGGATGCGCAAGATAAACTGGCCCATTTTCGAGAACGTTTTATCATTACTGATCCTGACCTTATTTATATGGATGGGAATTCGTTGGGGCGGCTTCCCAAAGCGACACTCCCGCTGGCTGAAAATCTGCTGCAACAACAATGGGGTGATCGCCTGATCCGCAGTTGGAATGAGGGATGGTTTACGGCACCTGAACGCGTGGGAGAGAAGATTGCACATTTGATCGGGGCACATCCTGATGAGGTCATTATCGCCGATTCTACGTCGATTAATCTTTTCAAGCTGGTCGTCAGCGCATTGCGATATCAGCAGGGGCGAACACGGATCATTACTGATAACCTCAACTTTCCCTCGGATATCTATATCCTGCAAGGGGCCATTGATCTATTAGATAAACAGCATCAATTGGACATTGTGCCTTCTACCGATGATATTCATGGTCCCACATCTGAGTTATTGGCTCACCTGGGTCAACAAACGGCATTAGTTACGTTGTCTCATACGACGTTCAAGAGCGGATATGTTTATGATATGCCCATGCTGACGAAAGCTGTGCATGCGGTTGGGGCGCTGGCTTTATGGGATCTGAGCCATTCGGTGGGATCTGTGCCGCTTGACTTGCGCACTGCGCAGGTGGACCTGGCGATCGGGTGCACGTATAAGTATCTTAATGGGGGTCCCGGTGCGCCGGCATTTCTCTATATCCGGCGCGATCTGCAAGAACATCTGCGCAATCCTATCAGCGGCTGGATGGGACAGAAGGATCTCTTTCGTCTGGAACTGGCGTATCAAGCGGAGGCAGGTCTGCGCGGCTTTTTGACGGGCACGCCGCCCGTACTCTCGCTCTCGCTGATTGAGCCTGGGGTAGATCTTTTGTTAGAGGCTGGCATGGATAATCTGCGAATCAAGTCGGAGCGGCAGAGCGAGTACCTGATCGCGTTATGGGAAACAGTGTTAGCACCGTTAGGCTTTACGTTAAACTCACCACGCGATGTGGGACGACGTGGCTCGCATATATCATTGGGGCACGCTGAAGGATTGCGCATCGACCTCACACTCCTCAACGATATGGGCGTCATACCAGACTTTCGAGCACCAGACAACATACGCCTGGGGATTGCGCCTCTGTATACCTCTTTCCGTGATATTCATAGTACGGTAATACGCCTGCAACAGATCGTGACCGAGAAGTTGTATGAGAAGTATCCCGATGAGGTGCCAATTGTGACCTGATAATATGCGCCATGGGTCTCCTGGGTAGGAGCGTCGCCAACATGAATATGCTCCAAATACTCATGATGCCCCACCCAGCGCATCGATTGAAGCTTGAATGTACTTATCGGGAAGATAATGATGCCTGTGAGGGTGCCTCACTTACTACCCCGCCAGGGGACAGGGAACGGTTAAGGACGCGTAGAAAGGCGATCACGATCTCCGGATCGAACTGGCTACCGGCACAGCGTAGGAGTTCGTTGCGAGCTTCCTCTATTGAGGTAGGCTCGCGATAGGGTCGCGGCGATGTCATGGCATCGAATGAATCGACGACGGCCAGGATGCGTGCCTCAACGGGAATATCGTGCTGTGAGAGGCCCAGAGGATAGCCTTTGCCATCCCAGCGCTCATGATGAGCGACGATAACATGAGCCAGGGTCGCAAAAATACCACCCGCCTGGGACAGGATGCGTTGCCCAATCTGCGGATGAAGGCGCATAACCTCCCATTCTTCGGTGGTCAGGGGACCAGATTTGTCCAGGATGGCGTCGGGAATACCAAGCTTGCCAACGTCATGCAAAAGGGCACTGAGGCGGATAAGATGAACTTCCTGTTCAGAGCATCCAATCTCTCTGGCCGTTTCCTCAGCAAGCGTTACCAGGCGATAGGCCTGTTTCTCCATTGCCTGAGGATGGGCTGCGGTCAGGGTACTCAAGATGATAGCCTCTTCAGCGCCGCTTTCTTCGGATTCCGTTGCGATGGGTTGTGACTCAGACAGGTCGGCCATGCGCACACGGTTGCGTCCATCTTTTCTGGCACGGAGCATAGCGGCAGCCGAATGCTGTAGCAATGCATCCCGCGTGGTACCATGCAAGCCATAAAGGGCAACGCCAATGCTGGCCGTGATCTCTAGAGTCGTAGGTGGGCTAGACTCGTCCACAGACCAGGAGTAAGAAGAAGATCCAATCTCCAGGCGCAACCGTTCAGCAGCCTGTACGGCACCTGCGAGATCCATTTCGACCAGCAGCAGCGCGAAATCCTCTCTTCCATAATGACCTAAAAAATCTTCGGCGCGTATATGGCGCAGCAGGCGGGAAGAGGCTTCAAGCAGAATAACGTCTCCGGCTTCCTGACCCCAGGTATCGTTGATACGCTTAAAAGAATCCAGGTGGATAAAGAGAATAGCACAGGCGTTCTGTGTACGTGCGCAACGAGCAAGTTCCGCGTCGATGCGGCTCATCACAGCATGGTAGTTTGGCAAACCAGTGGTTTCGTCGGTCATGATGGTCCGGGTCTGTTCGAGGTCATCCATTTCTACTTGTAATACATGTATTTGTTTGAGCAACTCATCTTGCTTTGTGTAGGCCTCTTGCAGTTGACTTTGTCTGGCTGCTTTCTGTTCATCGCTGTAGCGTAGCTTGCCTGAGAGTTGTTGGACACGCACAAGTTCGATGATAAGGCCCACGAGTATAACGACGAACAAAATTGGAAGTCCAATGTGAGAGATAAGGTCCCATAATTGCTGAGAGGTCATGAAGCATTTCTCCTCGACTGAACGCTCAAGGAATTTGCAGCTTCGACAGTTGCCTTGAGCGTACGACTGCCTATATTCTTTATCGGCAGTTTAGCGCAAGGATGTAGGGTTTTTTGTCTACTTGTCGCTATTATTGAAGGAAATGAATTGAGGGGCACAGTTCCAATCCCAAGAACGTTCCCATATGGCGATGGTGCGTGTGCTGGCTACATGGGAACGTTCAATCAACCGAGGAGCATCTCATCAGCGTAGCGACCCAATTTAGAG
>JACDAE010000242.1 GCA_013695595.1 Ktedonobacteraceae bacterium
TTATAAGCCCGTCCGTTCCCCATCGTGCGGGGACGGGCTTATAAATCGCGCCCCTACCATATTGGTGATCATTCATCAAATACATCCCTACATTATTGTACCGCATCATCATTTTCCTGTTCCTTCATCTTGCGCAACTGCTCTTCAATCTCATCATCCAGGGCCTGTTCATGCTCATAGCGTGATTTTAATGATACCAGAGCGCGGCGCATATAGCGTTCGCGCAACGCCCGATAATCGGGTTCAGCAATATTTCCAAGTTGAAAATCAAGTTCAACCTCTTGTAATGCTCCACGTGCCGCCAGTTCGCGCTCTTGAACAGATGCACCCTCGCCAGGAATAGCCTGGGCATCGGAACGAGCGATCTCGACGGGCCTGGACCGAAATAATGGATACAACACAAAGAGAAGCGCCAACGCACCCAGAATTAATGCCATTATAATTGAGATATACATTAATGCCCCTCTCTACCTGACCTTCTAAATAATGAATCGTCGTCGGCAAGCTCTTGCTCCAATTGGATACGATAGCGCTCCAACTCAGGTTCATCGAGATCTGCCAGTACCTTCTCGTCCTCATCCACGCGCGCCGGAGCAATCGTACGCCATTCGCGTAGAGTGAGCAACAACAGCACAGCACCAGCCAGTACAAGCACAATGGGAACCAACCATGCGAGCAGTGTAAAACCTTGCCAGGGTGGAGACCAGGCGATCTGCTCACCATAGGTATGAATGAAATACTGAGTCACTTGCTGCTCAGATCTCCCAGCCTTGAGTTGCTGGCGAATCACACCACGCATCTGCTGCGCAATCAGGGCGGGCGAGTCAGCAACCGATTCGCTCTGACATACCGGGCATTTGAGTTGAGAACCCACCTCGTACACACGCTGATCCAGCGTTTTATGTGCTGAGACATTCAATGACAGCAATGACCAGAATGCTGCTACAAATGCAATTGTACCCAGGAGAAGAAAGAGTGCACGCTTCTGTCTCATACCACAACTCCCTCATCCCCTTTATCGGCTGGCTGCTGCGGCTGTACCGATACAGCGTTTTTAGCACTCGCTGTACGCGCTCGCCGTCTCTGCGGCCACCAGCAGAGCACACCACCCACCAGCATCAAAAGGCCGCCATACCAGACAAGCGGCACCAACGGATTGACGAAGACGTTGATTGTTGCCTGAGATGCCCCGGTCCAATCATTCAAGTAAACATAGAGATCGGTCAGGCCAAAAGTTGTGATCGGAATCAAACTTACCGGCTGGTTGTCGAAACTGCGATAGACCGTGCGTCCGGGATAGATATAGGTCTGCAATTGTCCGTTATGCCAGACCTGCAATTGCGATATCACCGTCTCATAGGCGCTTTCGTTGGTATCAAGATTCCCAAAATAGACGAGACGGTAGCCAGCGACGTTCATCTCCTGACCACTCTTCAGGACTGCATCCTGCTTAATTTGAAAGAAGTGCGAACCAATCACGCCAAGGGCCAGCGCGATCATGCCAAGATGCACGATGTATCCACCGTAACGTTGACGATAACGCTGAAAGAGCATATAAAGCGCAACGACATATGGTTCGCCATGACCATGACGTACACGCATACCACGCCAGAGTTCATATAGAATAGCGACAGCGGTAAAAGCGCAGACGGAGAACCCTATATTGGCTGCTACATCGGTAATGCCGAACAAAGGTAAGAGTATGGCACAGAGAGCCGCTCCGATCACAGGCACGCTCAAGTTGCGCCACAAAGCTCGTGTCGAGGTGCGACGCCAGGCCAATAGAGGCCCGACACCCATTGCGACAATGAGAATAGCCGCCAGGGGGCCGATCACCTGATTATAAAATGGAGGACCAACCGTCATTGTTTGTTGCCGCACAACCGCCGAGATAAGGGGGAAGATTGTTCCCCAGAGCACAGCGAATGTGATGCCGAGCAACAGCAGATTATTGAACAGAAACATACCTTCGCGTGAGACAACCGAATCGAACTCTTGCTCTGGCCGTAGCGTCGGCAAACGGAACAGAAATAGACCACTTGAGAAGATCAGAATAATAGCAAGGAACACCAGGAAATACGCGCCAATGTCGGAATAGGCAAACGAGTGCACAGAACTGATCACGCCGCTACGCACTTCGAATGTACCAAAGATCGAAAGCGCAAAAGAAGCAATGACGAGGCCGAGATTCCACACTTTGAGCATACCACGCCGCTCCTGCACCATAGTCGAATGCAGAAACGCGGTCGCCGTTAACCAGGGCAGAAGGGCAGCATTCTCGACTGGATCCCAGCTCCAATAGCCACCCCAACCAAGTACATGATAGGCCCACCACGCACCCAGGATCAAACCGAGCGTTTGAATGGACCAGGAAGCCAGCGTCCAGCGGCGAATGGCTCGTAACCAGTCACTATTCAGTCGACCTGTGATCAATGCAGCAACCGCAAAAGCAAAGGGAACCGAAAAGCTCATATATCCCATCAGCAGCATCGGCGGGTGCACCAGCATACCAGGGTCCATGAGCAGAGGATTGAGCCCATTCCCATCGGCTGGCGCAATCGGCATACGCGCAAAAGGATTCGATATCGTCGAGAGGAGTAACAAGAAAAAGATTTCAATGCCCATCAAAGTTGCAGCAATATAAGGAATCAGGGCAGTAGGAGCACGTTTAGATGTAAAAACAAAGATAGCGGAGAAGACCGAAAGCATCAACGCCCAGTAAAGCAATGAGCCTTCCTGACCGCCATAAAACGCCGCCGCTACATAATACCAGGGCATACTCAGGTCGGATTGTGCCGCAACGTAGCGCACACCAAAGTCATGCGTGAGGAAGGAAACGACCAGAGCAGTCGAAGCCAGCAGCAGAAAGAAGGTCACGACCAGGGTACTACGCAAAGCACTGGTGATAAGCTGCGGCATATTGCGCTTTACCCCCAGCAAGGCAGCAAAAATTGTATAGAGGGCAAAGCCGATAGCAAGGATAAGAGCGATACTACCTAGATCTGAAAAGTACACTGTTCTTCCTTATTAATGAGCTGTTGGAGTCGCCGACTGAAATTTAGAGGGGCATTTTGCGAGCAGTGTTTGTGCATTAAAAGCGCCCTGACCGCCATAATGTCCTTCTACAACGACCTGGATACCGGGACGAAAGATATCCGGCACGACCCCACTATAGGTAACAGGCAACGTTTGCTTGCCATCGAAGATAGTGAAAGAAATCTGTTCCTGTGCATCATTTCGTGTAACCGAACCAGCCTTCACAACCCCGGCCACGCGTACCGATTGCACAGTACATGTTGTACAATGCTTCAGTTCAGAAACGGTCATATAGTAAACAGCGCTGGCCTGTGTGTTGGCAAAAACCAGGTAGATAACCGCGCCAAGGATAGCAATGCCGGCCAGCAGAAAACTGAGCGGGATGCGCCTCTTACCGGGAGTGGGAATGGCTGCCTGCACGATAAAGTCCTCCAGGATAATAAATGCGTCAATAAGTGCTTAATGGGGCGTTATAGTCATCTCAAATATGCTATTAAGGAGCGCACCCAGAATAAATACTACGATACCAAGAGCCAGCATCACCTGTGGTGCAGCTCGGGAAAAACGGGTTGAGCGCTTTGCCAGACGCCGAATGTTACTTTGCGCCATATACATTGCCAGGACAAACAGACCCAGCGCCGCAATAATCTTTAGGCCCAGAACAATTAAGTAGGATAGTCCCAGCGTCGTCTGTGTCAGGCGGTCAAAGACAAGATAGCCACCAGTCAGTAGCAACACGCCAACACAGATATTCACCAGACGCTTAAACAATTCAGCTATTTTTGCGGCCAGCGCGGGAGCTGGACCAAAGCTACGTAACGCGGGCTGTACGACAACGAGATAGAAAAGACTTCCACCTACCCAGGCCGTACCTGCCAGGATATGCGCGGCACGTATCAGCACGCGAATTTCTACCATCTTCTTGCCGCCTGCATCAACTACTTCACTGCGTGCGATAATTTCGCCAGTTCCAACTGTAAACCTTGTTCGGTGAGCGGATTAATCCATTTCGCTACCACAATCCCATCCTTATTAATAAAAATAGTCATGGGAAACCCGGTACCACCATAGTTGATTGCAGTCGCACTGTCAAATGTATCCTGCACATTGGGATAGGTCACACCATACTGCTTCAGAAATTTGAGGGCCTCACTGGATATATCGCCGCTATCAACTCCAAGAAAAACAATACCCTTCGCATGCAAGGCAGGCCATGTTTTTTGCAGAAATGGCGCCTCCTGATTACAGGGACCACACCAGGATGCCCAGAAGTTGAGTATGACAGCCTTACCCTTAAAAT
>JACDAE010000258.1 GCA_013695595.1 Ktedonobacteraceae bacterium
ATATCACGCTGGTCATACATATGAACCTGGGTAATATCACAATCCATAAACAGTAACAGAAATTCATGCAGTTATAAAACAATAACGAGCTTGCAAACTGCACCCTTCCCTTTTAGCTATAGGATAGTTAGAAGTATCGATCGCCAAAATGGAGGGGTGTGGTTTACAAGACCGCGTGTCCTACAGTATAATTGCCATGGAAATGGACCCCTGCTTTCCCACACACATATGGAAATTTCCACAGAAAATAGTTTTACTCTATCTGAAAAGGTGATGCGATGGATGCTGGAAATGGACCGTCAGTTCCCGGTTCACTGCGTTTTGTAACAGGCCCCCAGGTTGGTAATACCTATCAAGTCACAAAATCAATTACTCATCTTGGCCGTGAACCGGGCAACGATGTTGTCGTCTCTGATCCCTCCGTCTCGCGGCACCATGCAGAGATTATCTGGAATAATGGTAGCTGGAGTATTAAGAAGCTGGCGGCACAGAATACGTTGACCATCAATCAACGCAATGTAGAGCAAGTAACGCCTATCAACGATGGTGACACAATTGGTTTTGGAGCACAAACAACCTGTCTGTTCCTGACAAATATTCCCAATGCGGTACGACCTTCGCCACAAACGCCCGTTGTGAAAAACGCTTCTCTTCATGGAGTTGCAGGGCAAGAAGGCGCTTTATCTCGTTCCATGCATGGATCTCCCACACCACCTCCACCGCCTCCGCCCGCCACGCCTTTTATGGCACAGGTGCCAGGACGAAACGCAATAACAAATACTGAACGCGTTTCTCTATCAGGCATACAGAATGGATCTCCGGGACAGGGCGCACCAGGCTCTGCCAATTATGTTGGCGCGCCAACACTTGAAGTCAGCACCAATGTCGATACCGAAAAACATCCGTATCCATTAACGAAACAGGTGATCAGCATCGGACGTGACCCAACGAACGATATCGTCATCGATCGCCCAACAGTATCAAGCTTCCATGCCCAAATTGTACGTGAAGGCAATACGTTTGTCTTTGTTCATCCCCACCCGGCACGCGGCAAAACGCTCAATGGCCTTATTTATCAGGGGCGTACAATTGCGGGAACGGAACAATTTCGTAAACCCCTTGCACGTGGAGACATGTTTCGTATTAGCGATGCACACGGAACCCTTGTAACACTTACCTATAACGATGGTACTGGTAACGTACAGGATAGTGTTCCTGAATTGCGCCCCATCGCGCTTGGTGCACCTGTGATTACAATTGGGCGTGCAGCAGATAATAATGTTGTGCTTAATCATCCCCAGGTTTCTGGCTACCATGCGCGTATGGAACAACTGCCAAATGGGTATCGCATTCTAGATCATGGCAGCACAAATCATGTTTACGTCAATACACAGCGCGTCACCCAACAGGTGCTCACACCAGGTGACGAGGTACGCATTGGCCCCTTCAAACTGACATATACCGGAACACAACTGACGCAACAGGATGAGAGTCATGGCGTTCGTATCGACGCCCTACGCCTACATAAAGAAGGCAATAAACGCGTTGTACTGCTCAATGATATCTCGCTTGTTATTCCACCACGCAAATTTGTAGCCCTGGTAGGTGGCTCCGGCGCGGGTAAGTCGACCTTGATGGATGCACTCAACGGCCTGCGACCAGCACAGCAAGGCGTTGTATTTTATAACGGTCAAGACTACTATCGCCACCTCGCCGCCTTCAGTACACAACTCGGGTATGTGCCACAAGATGATATTATTCACCGCGATCTCACCGTTGAACATGCCCTTTACTATGCTGCTCGCCTGCGTTTACCCGAAGACTTTACAGAGAAGCAGATTCATGAGCGCATTGAGTCTGTCCTTGATGACGTAGAAATGAAGTCCAAACGCAGCCTCCTGGTAAGCAGACTTTCAGGAGGACAACGTAAGCGTGTCTCTATTGCACTGGAACTACTCGCTAATCCGAGTGTCTTCTTCCTGGATGAGCCCACATCAGGCCTTGATCCAGGCCTTGATCGCAAAATGATGCTGCTTCTGCGCAAATTGGCAGACAAGGGTCATACCATCGTCCTGGTCACCCATGCAACCAATAATATTAATGCCTGCGATTATGTCTGTTTCCTGACACAGGGAGGGCGCATGGCCTATTATGGGCCGCCCAACGACGCCAAAACCTACTTTGGGAAGACCGATTTCGCAGAGATCTATAGCGCATTAGAACCAACGGAAGAGAATCCCAACATTCCGGCACAGGCGGAAGAGAAGTTTAAGCAATCACCCGAATTTGCCACCTATGTAGCTATGCCCTTAAATCAAGGTCCCGCCAGCCGGGCTGATGCAGCAACGCACACCGCAGCGGTCAGCCAGCCAAGACGCGGCAATCCATGGCTACAACTGCGCATTCTGACGGCTCGTTATCTCGAGTTACTCAAAAATGACAGAGTGAACCTGGCAATTCTCCTCTTGCAGGCACCCGTTATCGGGCTTATCCTCTTCTTCCTGGCGGCTCTGAATACGTTTACGCCCACCAGCATTGTTACCTGCCCACACCGCCTTGATATCGTGAATAATGCGGGGCCAACATCAATTGATTGCCAGCAGGAACTACGACAACTTAATGCACTCTCGACACCACAAGGACTTGCATTCAAATCACAGAGGTTTCCTGGTAAGTCAGATCTACAGATCGTACAAAGCTCAATTATTTTTGGATCAGGAGCAGATGCGCAGAAGATCCTCTTTATTATGGCTTTTGCAGCAGTCATGTTTGGGTGTCTGAACGGAGCACGCGAGATAGTCAAAGAAGTTCCCATCTATCGGCGTGAACGTACGGTAAATCTAGGCATTGCCCCTTACATGTTCTCAAAAATTATGGTTCTGGGCATATTGTGTCTGGTCCAAAGCTTCGTGTTGGTACTTTTCGTCAACTTCAAAACGCCCTTCGTCTATAGTATTTTTCTACCACCATTTGTAGAGATCTATATCACGATGGCGCTCACATCACTTGCGGGATTGATGACTGGGCTTGCCGTTTCAGCGATCGTGCCCAATAGTGATCGTTCGATGAGTATCGTGCCAATCATACTTATCCCACAGGTCATATTCTCAGGCGTGCTCTTCTCATTGGATAGTCCACAATTCTTGCAGGTGCTGGGAATCTTTTTCCCAACCCGTTGGGCAATGGCTGCAATGGGATCGACGGTCGGTTTGCATGGCGATAAACTGGGGGCCGATGGATTTTCATATGTAGGTACCCTGGTAGCAAATTCGCAGAGCGATGCTCTCATCCACTTGCTCTTAAGTTGGGGTGTACTGGTCGTGACTATTATTTCGCTTGTACTGGCAACAGCGTATCTCCTCAAGAGGAAAGACATGCGATCATAATAATTGAGCAATTAGCGAAGATACGACTCACAAGAGAAGAGTACCTGTTTTTTATTACACAATAATACATATCGAATGGTACTTCCTGGTATAGAGCTTGTCGGGATAGAGATTTGTATGCTATTGTAGCAGTGTCCTTATCAGGGCTGCCCGATGTAAAGGAAATAAGCAAGCCAGCAATGTTACTTAACAAGCACATTATCATTGGAATATGTGGGGGAATTGCATCATACAAAGCGGTCGAGCTTGTGAGCCAGTTACAGCAAGCTGGAGCACTTGTTGATGTGGTTATGACGGAGCACGCGGAAGACTTTATTCGTCCCCTTACATTTTCGACGATGAGCCATCGACCTGTGTTTAGCGACCTCTGGGAACCCTCAGGGAGAGCGGCAGAACGACACATAGAGCTGGCGGAAACAGCAGAATTGTTGGCGGTTGTACCCGCTACGGCCAACACCCTTGCAAAGCTTGCGGGGGGGATGGCCGATAACATGTTAACCGCTGTTGCTCTGGCGACGAGAGCTCCTTTACTCTTGGCACCTGCGATGTACAGGGATATGTATACACACCCAGCAACGCAGGCAAATCTTACCCTGTTACGAGAACGTGGCGCGTTTATTATAGAACCAGAGGTGGGCCGCCTGGCTTCAGGGGCAATCGGGCCAGGCCGCTTACCAGACACGCAAGTGTTAATGGGAGCTATCAGGAAAGTGCTTGGGCGTACTGGGGACCTTGCAGGTCGTCACGTTCTCGTAACTGCTGGTGGCACACATGAACCTATCGATCCTGTACGATACATAGGAAACCGATCATCAGGAAAAATGGGCTATGCTCTGGCCACAGAAGCACGAGATCGTGGCGCACACGTTATATTAGTAGCAGGACCAGTTGCACTACAAGCTCCTTACGGTGTCGAGGTGCATCAGGTCGAGACAGCCATACAGATGCGTGACGCTGTCCATGCTTTTCTACCCGATATCGACGTTCTTGTTATGAGTGCAGCAGTGGCAGATTTTCGACCTGCCTCTCCATCTGCACATAAGATTAAGAAGGACGATTATGAAACGCGGGAACTGGAGCAACATGCGGATGAGAGTGAGTTCTCTGTTCGCCTGGTGAAAAATCCAGACATCCTTGGAGAACTTGCCGAGACTCAACGGGGGCAAGATATCCTGGGGGATAGAGAACAACCGAAACAGCGCCTTATACGCGTCGGCTTTGCCGCTGAAACGAACGACATCATTACCTATGCGCGCAGCAAACTGGTAAAAAAACACCTGGATCTGCTGGTCGCTAACGATGTATCACGTTCCGATAGCGGTTTTGGGACCGACACTAACAAGGTGTTGCTCTTATCGGCAAATGGTGTAATGGAAGATTTGCCTGTAATGCCAAAAACAGGCGTTGCGGCGGCGATCTGGGATCGCGTGGTATCATTGCTGGATACCACAACGTAAGCTGGGAGGTTGTGGCACTGTGATGGGAGATTTTGTTCTAGAATTATTGGGTACACGAAGTACGCAGGAGGAATCCACAATGGATCGTGCTGCTAGCGCTGGTTTTGAAGGCATCGCTCAGATGCTGCTTGAGCAGAAGAAATTAATGGACGCATTAGAGGCTGAAAATCGCGAATTGCGGCGTCAGCTCGCCGACCTACGGCGTGGTGTAGGCGTTGCTGTGGTAATCGAGGGCAAGACCGTTCAACTTGCAACTGAACCCGGTGCCCCTATTCCGATGACTCCACAGGCTCAGGCAGCCTTACAGAGCCTGCAAAGCCTGCAAAACACTCAGGCCGCAATGCAATCAGGCTCTCAGAATAATTATAATCAGAATAATGGGCGTCCTACCAATGGACAACCACAGGTAAATCTTAATAGCGACAAACGCGAAAATGGCAATGCTCGTAGCCCTCTCGCAGACAGTTTTGTCCTTTAAGCTTTCCTGCCCAGTATCTGTTGTTATAGGCATTTGCAATATAGAGAGAAGTACAACAAACCTCACCCATAATTCATTAAATTGGGTGTAGTTTGTTGTGCTTGTCCCAAATCCTATAACTCATAAAACACTTCCTTTCTTCTCCTAAAACTAATCAAAAATAGAAATAAGGAAGACATGAGAATGAAATGTAGGGCTGGTTGCGGTGCCTGTTGCATTGCACCTTCAATCTCATCGTCAATTCCTGGTATGCCTCATGGAAAGCCTGCAGGAGTCCCCTGTGTGCAGTTGACAGAAGATTATCGGTGCAGGCTTTTTGGAAAACCAGAACGACCACGTGTATGTAACGAGTTACGGCCATCTGAAGAGATGTGTGGGCGCTCACGAGAGGAAGCATTGGCACATTTAAATTTTCTTGAGAGACTGACAAAACCAGCATAGATCAGGTATGCAACATAATCAGGCCGCGTTGAGCGGCAAGGGCCACAGCTTCAGTGCGATTCGTTGCACCTAACTTACCCATAATCGAACTCACATGAAATTTCGCGGTGCGTTCGCTAATAACGAGATGGGAGGCAATTTCTTTGTTTGGCATCCCCTGAGCCAACAAGCGCAACACTTCAAGCTCACGCTCAGTAAGGTCTTCAACATGTATATGATTTGCCCCTCTTTGCTGCTCGACGTGACGCAATAACTTTGAAGCAATAACAGGTTGAAGCAGCGATCCACCCTCCATCGTCACGCGAATCGCCTTGAAGATTTCATCACGAGGAGCTTCTTTGAGCAGGTAGCCATTCGCACCATTCTGGATGGCATGAATAATGCGCTCATCGTTATCGAACGCAGTAAAAACAATGACGCGGGGAGATGGCGACGATTGGCGCAAACGACGAATCGTCTCAACGCCATCCAGGACTGGCATTTCAAGATCGAGCAAAAGCATATCTGGGTGTAAGGTTGCATTCAAACGTAGAGCCTCCTCGCCGTTTGCACATTCCGCAATCACATCAAAATCGCTCTGAGTCTCCAGCAGCGCCCGCAAGCCTTCACGTACAATGGGATGATCATCGACCAACAAGATACGAATCATTGCTTCTCAACCTTTCCTTGTAAAAGTATCTCCAGACCATGAATTTAATAAGGAACACGCACATCAAGGCGCGTACCAGTTCCTGGCTCACTCTGAATACAAATTGTCCCATTGAGCAACTTGACCCGTTCGTTTATACCGGTCAGCCCAAAATGCTCGTGCCCACTCGTTTGCATCACGATATCGGGATCGAACCCCTGCCCATCATCTTGAATAGCAAGGTGTAGCGATTGCTCGGTTGCTATCAATGTCATCTCAACGTGTTGGGCGTTTGCATGTTTACGCACATTGGTCAATGCCTCCTGCGCAATACGATACACACTGGTTTCAATGCGAGCCGGCAGCGTAGGAAAATCAGAGGTGGGATTGTATACATAATGCACCTGTGGAACGGTTTCAGCCTGCTCTGCCGCTTGATCCTTATTAACAGCGAGCATCGTTAGAGCTTCTGGTAAGGTATAGCCTTGCAGTGGGGCGGCTCGCAGATCCATCACAGAGCGACGAGCCTCCTCCAGATTGCTGCGTGCTAGAGATAAAGCGCGTTGTACAGCTACCTGTGCTCGTTGTGGACGCGAATCGGCCAACGCATCAGCAGTCTCAAGCTGTAATGTAATTGCGGCCAATCCCTGTGCGAGAGTATCATGAATCTCACGTGCGAGTCGATTGCGTTCCTCAATGGTTGCCAGGCGTGCGGCGGCACGAGTATGTTCAGCAGAGAGGCGTGCACGTTGCATCGCCAGCCCAATCTGATCACTAATAATATGGAGCAATTGCAATTCTTCCATCTGTAATTCACGCCAATCCTCGCTGGCAACATTAAAGACACCAAGCGGAGTATCTCCTGCATAGATGGGAATGCTGGCATGAAAACGCAGCCCCAGCGCCGAGGGATCGCTATCACGTTCCGCATTTTTTAAGCGTGAACACCGTAATACATCAATATTAGCAGCAGTATCCATAGCGCCACTCAAAAAGGTATCGAGACAGAGACACGAACCGGACATACGTTCGTGATGATCGGCAAGGTACGGAGGAAGCGCTTGCGCGGCAGCCAGATAGGGAACATTGCGTTCATTGAGTAGCCAGACCCAACCTGTACGCAGACCCAATATTTCTGTTACACGCGCCAGCACTTCCTGCAAAGCCTCATGGACATCAACTTTATGATTGAGATAACCAGCAATAGCATAAAGTATTGCCAGGTCGCGATTGCTACCTAGCAGAGAAGATGTTTCTTGAGGTTGCTCTTCAGGTTGTGTATGCATTTTTATCTAAAGCTCTTTTTTAATAACACACGCACTAAATACTATTATTGATGCATACCTTCGCATGTTCTAAAAGTATAACACTTCTTGCTAAAAGAGGGTACCATTCATGATGGATGATATTAGTGATACTTATTAAAAAGCAGCACTTTCAAAAATCCTACAAGCACATCAGAGATGATAAGTAGAAAAAAGCAGCGCGAAAATATATCCACTTGACGGCGCGTACGGAATTACATACAATCACTTTGAACGTTTATTATAAATGCAGGCAGTATTTTCAGGAGTTGTTATGCTACAATCTCAATCAGGTGAAGAATGGTTAAGTTTGCGCGAAGCAGCCGACATGCTGGGCATGCATCCAGCCACAGTAAGATTATGGGCTGACCGCAATGAACTACCTTCGCGCCGCACGAGTGGAGGGCATCGCCGCTTCCGCCGCTCAGATATTGAAGCACGCCTACGTCAGGAAGCGGAACCCAAAGCGAATCCAGCCGCTCAACTCCTTGTCCAGAGCGTTCTGGGGCGTGTTCGCTTCGCCTTCACCGATGGGACATTAGATACATTACCCTGGTACCAACACTTTAATGAAGATGCACGTATGGCATATCGCCAACTGGGACGACGTATGCTTGATCTTCTACTACGCGCAATCAATGATGCCACAAATAAAGAAGAATTGCGCGATGAAGCCATTCTACTCGGCACTGAATATGGCTCAATTACCCGTAAATCACAGGTGCCTGTCGCCGACGCCGTACGTGCATTTCTCTACTTCCGTACACTTATTGATGAAAGTATCCTGCAACTTGTAGAAGTACGCGGCGGACGTGAACAAGATATTCCCTGGGGCGAAAGCCTGTATCAGATACAGGCACTCACGAATGAGATTCTCCCCGCGCTTATCGAAGCTGCTCAACACTAACCCGGTACTTCTCCTCATCTTGAAACCTTTTTTCACATGTAACGTCTTATCTTTAACAGTTAATAAGAGGAGGGGCACTAATAGCCTGAGAAATTACCTTCGTGGATAATTACCCCTTCCCATATCGTATATTTAGATACATACATTCTCACCCATAACGTGCGACAAACAGAGACGGGAAAGCAGATATGTCAACAGATCAGAACAAACCGGAAGAGGGTAGAGACCTATCTACTGAACATATACAAAAAAATACGAGCAGTCCAACAGAAGATCTTCACCCGGTTATGCCTGCATCGCGACCTCGACCGGGGAATATTATTACCTCTCGACAAGAAAAAGCATTACGTTATATGGAGCGTAAGCGCACAAGACAAGAACGCATTTCACAACAGGTAGTAAAGGCTTCGGTACCAGAAGAAGTTATAGTCGCACCGTTCCATGAAGAAATACAAAAAAATCCTATCACCTCCCTCGAACTTATCCCGGCCTCGACGGTTGAGACGGTACAATCTCGTCGCAAACGCAGGCACAGGAAAATTATATTACGCCACCTCTCACGTAAATATATGCGCCTGACACGTAAACAGAAGCAACATGAATTTAACCGTCTCTGGATCACTATCAGTAGTACCTCACTTGCATTTCTCGTGATTTTCCTCTCATTAACAGGTGCGGGTGCCTTCGCCGCCTATCGCTTTTATAATCAAACACAGCAAAAATATACAGGAGATGTCCTTACATTACGTGATTTGATGCCAAAAGATAATTTGAAAATGTATGATAGCAAGAATACTATTATTGCTCAATTAACGGCTGAAGGCATTCATACAACCATCAAATATCCGGATATTGCAAAAAATTTGATCAACGCTACGGTTGCAACTGAGGACAAGAATTTTTGGGATAATCCAGGCATCGATCTCACACGTATTATTCAAGCAGCTATAGATGATCTACGCAGTGGGCATGTCGTGTCAGGTGGTAGCACAATCACACAACAGCTTATTAAGAATCTCATTGTAGGTGATGAAACTTCAATCACACGTAAATTACAAGAAATTATACTGGTGCCTGAATTAAATAATCGCTATAGTAAAACTGACATTATAGAAATGTATCTGAACAGCATTTATTACGGTGAGCAAGCCTATGGCGTTGATGCAGCGGCAGGGGTCTATTTTGGATTAGAAGATCGACCAGGCAAGCCTGCGTCAAAACAGCTCGACATTGCTCAGGCCGCTATGCTAGCAGGCATTCCCGCTTCTCCCTCCTCTTATGATCCTTTAAAACATCCTCAGGCAGCCTTCAATCGCTTCGAGAATGTACTTACTTTTATGCAAAGGAATGGATATATCAATCGCTTAGAGGTTATTAATGCAATCGATGAAGCGCAACAACCACACTTTTTCAAGAAGGCGGCAACGCTTGTTAATAGAGCACCCCATTTTGCCGAGCTCGTCTACTCGCAACTAGAGAAAACATTCCATGTAACACGCTTACAGCTAGAACGTTCAGACATGATTGTTCACACAACTCTAGATATATCACTGCAAGATAAAATTCAGAAGATAGCTCAACGTCATATCGCTGAGCTACGTAGCGCCCATAATCTGAGCAATGCCGCCGAAGTGCTCATCGATTATCACACAGGAGCCATTCGCTCACTGCTTGGTAGTATTGATTATAATAATAAGAGTATTGATGGGCAATTTGATGTAGCAACGCAAGGGTATCGCCAGCCCGGCTCTTCATTCAAGCCCTTTGTCTATGTAACAGCATTTCAACAAGGGGCATCACCCGGCCAGGCTATTTCAGATGAACCCACAACAATTGATATGCCAGGTGCAACACCACCAACCTTTACACCATTAAACTATGATCGTGCTTATCACGGTCATCTGACAATACGTTGTGCATTACAGAACTCGCTAAACGTCCCGGCGGTAAGAACATTAGAGCATGTGGGCATTGAGCAGGCAATGGAGATGGCTCAAAACATGGGTATTACAAGCTACGATGGTACACCTGGCTATTCGCTCGTATTGGGTGGATTGGGAGTGCACCTCCTCGACGAAACTTCGGCCTACGGAACCTTCGCCGATGGCGGCGTACATGTACCTTATTACGCAATTGACAAAATCGTGATAGCAAGTACGCAACAAACATATGTGCATCCCAAAAATACTGGTAACAAAGTAGTCAGCCCACAACTAGCCTATATGATGACGAACGTACTGAGCGATAATACCTCTCGCCTGCCCGAGTTCTATGACTGCAATGTGCTCCAACTCTACTCTAACTCACAGGCAGACTGCTGGTATGGGAATCGAGGAAAAGTGCGCCCGGCTGCCGCGAAAACAGGCACGACCAATGATTTCCGCGACAACTGGACAGTAGGATATACAACTGATTATGTCATGGGAGTCTGGGCTGGCAATAACGACAATACGCCAATGGTCGATGTGACAGGAGTTCAGGGAGCCGCACCCATCTGGCATGACTCTATGCTACAAGCCGAGGCAGGCCGCCCCATCAACGACTTCGTCAATCCCGGTGGACTGGTAAAAGCAACCGTTACCTATCCCGATGGCATTAAAACCACCGATTGGTATCTCCCCGGCACAGTGCCAAAATTTGTCCTTCCCACAGCAACGCCAGCACCAAAATTAACACCTACACCTACAGCAACACCTAATGGAAATCCACAGGCAAAAATTGGCGCCGCTCCCTATTGCGCAAATGATTTCAGCTTCGCCTTTACACCACCCTCTCCTGGCGTACCATCGCCCAATCCAGGTTGGTGGTAATTCGGAGCAGGTACATCGTGTAAGGCTCTTTACAAAAGCTCTATTTATGTTATTATTACTATATCACTTTTCAATATAGTGGAACTATTACGGCATAGTACCACTATACATCGGGTGTTGATTTCGTTACTCTTCTTCAACCATCTGCGTTTCAATATATGAATATATTTAGCAATCGGCATCTGGCTAACGGCTAAGTTCGGTATTTGCACAAATGAAGAGCAAAAGCTATACTATGCTATAGGCAATTGCACAAAAACATGTACTTTCTCACTAAATTTTTGCCATTTTTTACTATTGATGAGTCTTTATTTCATACTATATACTCAATTTGATATAAATATTTACTAGTTCGAAAATGAAAAATCTGTACCCGAAAAATTATGGAGTGGGGGAAGATATGATCCTTGTAGGTAGAAGATATACTTCTGGATCACTTTTTAGAAAGCGGAAAGAACATGCAAACGGAGCAAAGAAACGAAGCAGCGCCAGAACAATCGGCGTCTTCATCTATACAAAGTTCATTCACGCCATCCAATGGCGAGCAGCATAATCCAACAACTCATGTAACAACACCTGGAGTCAGACCATTGAGTCCTGCAAAGATGCCATTGCACAGTCGTGCTGCGGCGGCCCAGCGACTCAATGATCTACCTGAAAAGCCTGCACGTGGTGTATATTATGAAGTTCCACACCGCAGACCCTATCCAACTGGCTGGCGCACAAAACGGCATATCAAACGTAAGTTGCTGTATCAAACTAATCGACGCTCTACTGCCTCCGACAATATGACCACAAAATGGTCAATACTACCAATGGCATTTGGTACAATGCTTGTTTTTTTGCTCGCCTCTTCTTTGTTGATAGGGCTTCTAGCCCTTACCAGCGCAACCCAGCAGCGTTATGGTCAGCAACTTACAACACTGGAGGACATATTGCCGAAAGATAGCCTGAAAATATATGATTCACGCGGCAATATACTCTATCAGGCAATAGATCAGGGATTACAAACAACAGTATCTTTGTCAAAAATATCTCCCTATCTACAGCAGGCAGAGATTGCTACAGAGGATCAGAGTTTCTGGCACAATTCTGGTTATGATATTACAGGAATTGCACGTGCTGCCCTATCAGATCTAACGAATGGGCATGTAGTTGAAGGTGGCAGTACGATCACTCAGCAATTAATCAAAAATGCGATTGTGGGAAATCAAACGACGGTTACACGCAAGCTGCAAGAAATTATACTTGCTCCTGACGTCACACGCAAATATAGTAAAGAGCAGATTCTCTCCATGTATCTTAACACAATCTATTATGGAGAACAGGCTTATGGCGCTAACGCGGCTGCTTTCACCTACTTTAATCTGCACGATACTCCTAAGGCGACGGCTGCTTCTCAGCTTGATCTTGCCCAGGCTGCTATGCTGGCAGGTATTCCCAGTTCACCTATTGCACGTGATCCATTTTTGCATCCCAAGGCTGCATTGGCTCGTGTACAGGATGTCCTCCAGCGTATGTATAATCAGAAATATATTACCTATCGCCAATATCTCCTTGCGGTTGATGAAGTGCAACAGCCTCATTTTCTGCATCATGGTACCATCAAGCCAAACCCCCTTGTACAACATTTCGTAGGATACGCGCTTGGTGAATTAGCTCAGGATATGCACGTCAAAATAGCTGATCTGTCACGTTCTGGCCTGGTGGTCTCCACAACACTCAATATGTCGCTTCAGAATAAGGTTTTAAAGGACGCTCAACAACATATTGCTCAACTGGCACAGGCTCATAATATGTCCAATGCTGCTGAGGTCGTCATCGATAACCATACCGGAGCTATTCGCACATTGCTAGGCAATATTGACCCGAACAATCCAGTCGATGGTGCATTTAATGTTGCAACACAAGGCTTCCGTCAACCAGGTTCCTCGTTCAAACCATTCATCTATGCTACAGCTTTTGAGCAGGGCATCAGCCCAGGCACGCCGGTATTAGACGGACCATTGACGATACAGATGTGCTGTGGCCTGCCAGCCTATACGCCTCTCAACTACGATCGCGCCTATCATGGCTTGATTACGTATCGTTACGCACTACAAAACTCGTTCAATATTCCTGCCGTAAAGCTTTTAATGCAGACAGGTATAGATCCTGCACTACATACAGCGCAGGTAATGGGCATTGGAAATAACTATGAAGGTACACCAAACTATACGATGGTGTTGGGATCATTGAGCGTGCACCTGCTCGATATGACTTCGGCATATTCCGTCTTCGCCAATGGCGGCGTACGTATTGCGCCGCACGCTATTGATACTGTCATGGATACACAGGGACGCGTAATCTATCATTTTCAAGCTCATGGGAAGCAAGTTATTAGCAAACAGACCGCGTTTATGATCACGAACGTCTTAAGCGATAATAGCTCACGCACATTCGAGTTTGGCAAATGCAGTGCCCTGTATCTCTACAACCATACACAGACGCAGTGCTACGCGGGGGATGCTGGAACGATCCGACCAGCAGCCGTGAAAACAGGGACATCCAACGACTTTCGCGACAACTGGACGGTAGGCTACACGCCCGACTACACAGTAGGAGTGTGGGCTGGCAACAACGATAACTCACCCATGATCAATATTACGGGTGTTGATGGAGCTGCTCCCATCTGGCATGATAGTCTCTTAATGGCGGAACAGGATCGCCCCGTAACAGACTTCGCCGTTCCTGGCGGTGTAGTCAAGAAGGTCGTTTCCTATCCAGGAGTTACAACGACTGACTGGTACCTGACGAAGTAAGCGTAACTCCCAGGCGTTCAAGCAGCTTTTTACTGATTTCTGCACGGTGTTTTTTAGGCATGCGCCCAGGAATGCCGTGCGAATCAGAGCCAGTACTGAAAAGGAGATCATGCTTCTGTACGTAGTCAAGATATGTCTCGATCACATCCGGAGTATGATAAGGATGATAGATTTCGATACCATCAATAGGCACATCGATGCGTAACTGATCAAGTAAAGCAGGATCATAAAAAGTAAAGCCACGCTCACGTCGCCCAGGATGAGCAATCAGGCAAAAAGCACCACTCCGATGCGCAGCATCCACAGTCTCCGCCATATCGGCCATAATAGAATGAAAACCAGCCTTCTCAATGAGCTGCAAACCAGCACGATAATTTGCAGCATGTCCATGTTCAAGTAACAGACGAATATTGTCAGAAGGTAAGCGCAGCTTGCCATCATTCTGAGCCAACACAATCTCCTGGCGTGGAAATGCGTATCCCTGGCTCTGCAATTCGGCATTCACGGCATGTGTATTCTCTAGCTGGAGTTGCGCCACCTTCGTTGTGACAGACTGTAGATAATTCTGCACAGGATCAAAACCATAGCAGAGCAGGTGAGCCATGTGGCCATTCCATTGAGTACTCATCTCCACGCCTGCCAGGATTGGCAGATGCTTCTCGGCCCCCAGGGCCTGGATCTCAGCCACCTTGTCAACACGATCATGATCAGTCACCGCCACCAGATCGAAGTGCTCCTCAACCAGATAATCAATAAGTTGCTGGGCAGGCCAGCGCCCATCGCTGTAGTTTGTGTGCATATGTAAATCAATAGATGAAGATGGATCGAGCACGATATGTGTTGTTGAACTCGTCAAGGCAGACTCCTTTATAAAAAATGGGAATACATCTTCCAGTATCATGGTATCACATCACTAAGCGGCGAAATTGTCCCACACATCTCAAGGCATTCTGTTTTTACACGATCCAATATAAAACAATTTTTATGTCTCCATAACAATAAATACATTTACACAATATAAATTAATAATTTGAAGTTTTTTATTGTTTTTCTCAACCTGATCCACACCAGATATCAACCCCAATAGCATTAAAAGCATCTATACTTCTTATGTGCCATGGAATATACGCTTCTCTTTCCACATTCCACGCATTTTAGGTATAGCTCTTTTCTGCGATGAGTAACCTATCCAGGGTCTATTCATCAAAGATTACGGTTGTTCTGGTCATCTTTGAAGCGCGGCTCATGGCACACTCTTATGATTAATGAGAGCTCAACCCGAAATCCAATGGAATGTTCAGAACATTGAGTAATACAACAATGAGAGGTGCAATAATCAAAGCGGGAAGGAGATTGGCCACCTTAATACGTTTCAATTCCAGTATATTGAGCGCCAGACCTATCAGAATGACGCCACCGACAGCAGACAGCTCGATAACCCGTGGTTGCGCCGCCATACTGGCTTCGGGAAGAGAGATCAACAGTGGCTTGATCAGGCCAGCCAGTAGAGAAATGCCCCCCTGTACAATCAGGATAGTTGCACCAGCAAATAAAACACCAATCCCAAAGCTACTGGCAAAAACAATAGCTGAAAATCCATCCAGTACAGCTTTAATAGCGAGAAGGCTAAAATTGCCAGAAAGTCCATCGTTGATGGCACCAAGAATCGTCAAGGGACCAACACAGAATTGCAAACTGGCGATTACAAATGCCATCGTAAAATTCTGCTGGCTCTCAGGGCGTGTAAAGCGTTTTTTGAGCCATTCTCCTAGCACGTTGATGCCTTTATCGATATCAATAAGCTCTCCAACTACCCCTCCTAGAACAAGGGAAAGAAGCGGGATCAGCGGATTTTCGGTCTTGATAGCTGAGGAAACACCTATTATAAGCGTCATTAAACCAATAGCTGAAATAACAATTGTCTTGATACGATCGGGCAGACGCGAACCAATAGCGAGGCCAAGTAATCCTCCAACAATTACGAAGCTGAAATTGATCAATGTACCAATCACCTGGGAGGTCCTCTTTCCGTTTATATTTGATTGTAGCACAACCAAATACCGCCATTCTGACTATTCATCATCTCAACCAATGCAAGTGTGGTACAATATCGTGGGTTTTATATGGTGTCTTTTTTTATTCAAAAGTATACACAATCTGATAATCCCCTATTTTTTATGGAGCGTGATGATGTTGGAACAAAATTTATTGGTTGGCCTGAATGAGCCGCAGAGAAAAGCCGTAACGACGACCCGAGGCCCTGTCCTGATCCTGGCAGGACCTGGGAGTGGCAAGACCCGCGTCATCACACACCGTATCGCTTACCTTGTTCAGCATGAACAGGTATCACCCTGGCGCATTCTCGCCGTCACCTTTACGAACAAAGCGGCAAAAGAGATGCGCGAACGTCTGGAGAAACTGGTAGGTGTCAGTGCATCTAAAGAAATGACGATTGGCACCTTCCACGCAATCTGTGCTCGCGTCCTCCGTATGGAAGCTGACTCCCTGGCACCCTGGGGCCTCTCGAAATCATTCGTCATCTTTGACACTGACGATCAAGCAACCTTGATAAAGCGAGCGATCAAAGAGTTGGATATCGACGAGAAGCAGTACAGAGCTGGCGCAATGCAGGCCATGATCTCACGTGCAAAAAACGATATGCTCGGTCCTGAGCAGATGGCCGAACAGGCAGCAAAATACGTCGAGGAAGTGGCGGCACGTGTTTATAAAGTGTATCAAAAGCTCTTACGTAGCAATAATGCAGTTGACTTTGATGACCTGCTGATGCTCACTGAGCGCTTGTGGAGACGCGAACCTGAATTGCTGCAGCGTTACCAGCGCAAATGGCAGTATTTGCATGTAGATGAATTCCAGGATTGCAATTTGCCGCAGTACAAGCTAATACGTTTGCTGGGATATGGCACAAACGACCAGCACGAGGGTCTGGGTAATGTATGCGTGGTAGGCGACGATGACCAGATGATCTATTCCTGGCGTGGAGCCAGCGTGGAGAACGTATTGCGCTTCGAGGAGGATTTTCCACAGACAAAAGTTGTGATCCTCGACCAGAACTACCGCTCTACACAAAATATCCTTGACGCGGCACAACATGTGGTAAAGCGCAACCTGCAGCGTAAAGACAAAAAATTATGGACGGCCCTGGGAACAGGCGAGAAAGTTTTCTTCTACGAAGCCTTCAACGAGGAACAAGAAGGACAGTTTACAGCACGCGAGATCCAACGC
>JACDAE010000264.1 GCA_013695595.1 Ktedonobacteraceae bacterium
ATCCCGAAATCAATACACAGCATAAGAAAATGCTGCGCGTCCACGACCTGGTCTATGCAGCCGGTGCCACCGAAGAGAGTGGCAGTGTTGATTTATGGAAAGCTCAGGCCAACGATACCTACTGGCATGGACTCTTCGGCGGCATCTACATGGCCCATGTGCGTTCCGCTATCTACCACCACCTGATCAAAGCCGAGAACGCCGCCGCAGCCCTCTTACAAAAGCAGGCGACATGGCAACGTTATGAATGCACCGACTTCGACCGCGACACCCTGGATGAGCTGATTATCGAGAGCGATCAGCAAAATCTGTACCTCGATCTGCAACGTGGCGGCACGATCTTTGAATGGGATCTGCGGCGCAGTGCACATAATATGAGCAGTGTGATGACACGTCAGCAGGAGGGATATCACCAGACGTTACGCGAATATGAGCAGGAACGACGCCGTAAAGCAGCTCAGGTGGCGACCAGCGTCAAACAAAGCGTACAGGGAGGCGAACCGGCTTCTCCCCACACGACAGTACGCACCAAAGAACACGATCTCGATCAACACCTGGTTGTCGATACGTACCGTCGCAACAGCCTGATTGACCATTTCCTGCCACCTGGATTGCCACTGACAGACTTCGCGGCAGCACGCTTCGAAGACCTGGGTAACTTTGTTGAACAACCCTATACAACCACTACAGAGCAAAAGGAGACGGGCATCACTGTCATGATGATGCGTGATGGTCTGGTGCGCCGTCCCGGTGCGTTGAGTTCTTTACCAGTCTCAGTGAAGAAGACCCTCTTCATCCCTGCCAGTGAAGAGAAGCTCGTTGTACACTATACGATCGAAAACAAAGGACAGGCCCGTTTGCTTGCCAGTTTTGGTAGCGAATGGAACATGAATCTGCTTGGCGGCGGTGGCAACGAGCAGGCATATTATGTTATTCAACAGCCCCAGAAGAGCACCAGCAGCAGCTTCGATAGCACGGGCGAGGTCTACGCAGTACAAAGTTTTCAGATCGGCAATACCTGGTTGCAGCAAGATCTCCACTTCGTATTGAGCACCGAGGCCACCCTGTGGCGCTTTTCCATCGAAACCATTACCGGCTCTGAGGCTGGCTTTGAACGCACGCACCAGGGCAGTTGTGCTACACTAATATGGCCTCTCACTCTGGAGGCAGGAGAAACATGGAACGCTGAGATCACCTGCATCGGCAGCAATCCAGCCCAACTACTAAAGGAATGAGAAACGAAGAGTGGCGCGCGTACTGATACTGCAACACGCCTGGGAGTGCCCACCGGCGACGCTTGGCGAGATCCTGGACCAGCTTACCCTTCCCTACGACATAATTGACGTTGAGAAGGCACCATTACCCGCAACGATAGCGTACGATGCCATCATTGCGCTCGGTGGTCCACAACATGTGTATGACACAGACACCTATCCGTACTTTGTACAAGAACAGGCGTTTATCCGTAGCGCAGTCGAGCAAGATATCCCATTTCTGGGTGTGTGCCTGGGCGGTCAACTCTTAGCGACCGCCCTTGGTGGCGTGGTCAGGCACCATACAATAAGCGAGGTTGGCTTCTATGATATACCCTTTACGGAAGCAGGCCAGCAGGACCCACTCTTTACAGGTCTACCAGGCTATCAGAAAGTCTTTCATTGGCATGAAGACGCTTTTGAGCTTCCAGAAGGAAGCATACGCCTGGCAACCAATGAAGCAGCCATAAACCAGGCGTTCCGCCATGGTCGTCGTGCCTATGGGTTACAATACCATATCGAACTCAATTCGCAGTTGTTCGATCTCTGGTTAGAAAATCCAGAATTTAAACAAGAAATCATAGCTACGGTAGGTATCGATGCATATACAAATATCCAAAGAGAAAGGATCATCTATTACCAAACTTACTACAATCACACGTTCACTTTATTCAAGAATTTCCTCAGAATAAGTGGTCTGATAGCAGAAAAATAAAATAAAATGGAGAATAGCCCTTTCTTTTTTTATGCGCTATCTGCTATACTTGTACTTATACCCTGCTCACACAAAATATTCTGAGCAGGCAACCTTGCGAGTCATTGCGACGGAAACGTTTGCGAAATCCACGCAAAGGAAATTAGTGATTGGTTGTGTTAGTGTATGCTTTATACTATACTCTATAGACAGTATAAGTCAGGTCTCTTGCGTTTTATAGCGGAGGCATGAAGCAATCTCTGGACACATTTACCGGAATATATTCGAAAATAGTATTCATGTTCTGTACCCAGATAATGGAATACAGGCATAAGATAGAGTTAATCTCTCTCGAAAGGCAGCATTCGACGAAGATGCCGCGACATAAAACAAAAATCAGGCGCAAAACTCATACATCCAGGCCCAATCATATATTAGCACTTGCTCCTTTTACCTATGCCAGTCGCAGCATTGCCTGCGAACGCCATCCTTTGCGGAACGAAGATAGTATTCTCGTCAATGAGCCAACCGGACTGGTCGCCGTTTTTGATGGAGTAGGAGGAAGTGCTGCCGGTGAGATCGCTTCTCAGACTGCGGCTCGCGCCAGCTATCAAGCATGGACTCGCTATCTGAACCTTCACCAGAAGGGACAGAAAGTTCATAGCTTCCTGAAACAGTGCGATGTGCAGGAACTTTGTGACCTGCTACAACATTTGATTCGGGAAGCAGACGAACGCGTGCGCACCGAAGGGGCCAGACGCGCTGGCACCGATGACCTGGCAACAACCGTCGCCATGGCAACGTTCTGTCAACAACCAGAGAGCAAAAATCATATGATGGTCTACGCTCACGTGGGCGATAGCCGCATCTACCTTCTACGCGAAAATGAACCACTCAAACGCCTGACGAACGATGATGGATTACTCGCCAAGCTGGTGGAAAACCAGATTATCGTCACAGAAGATGCACTGCGCATCGACCAGGCCATGCGTGTAGGCCAATTGTCGGATACCGAGTTTAGCTACTTTCGACTGCGCGGCGGCATCACACAGGCTCTAGGCGGTCCTCTTCCACCGACGGTCCATACCAACCAGATCCCCGTCTATCCCGGTGACCGCATCCTTCTCTGCACCGATGGTATCCATGACAATCTGGTTGATGAAGAGATTGAGCACATTATACGCGTCAGCCCACGCACATCGACGGCTCGTATACTGGTTGAACAATCGCTGCAGCGATCACGTCAGGAACGCAACATGACCGTACGTGCGAAACCAGACGACATGAGTGCCATCTTCCTCACCTACCATTTTTGAAGATGTGACGGGAGTAGCGATATCTGCAAATTGCTCGTTAATAGCTCCAAAAAGTACTAAATAGAACATCGGTTATGCACACCTCTCTGAAAGTTGTGCTACGCTATTGCAGGAAGTAATTTTACTGCAAAACGATGTCGATTAGTATAAGAGGAGCTTTATTTTGGCGTTCCGGAAATCATGTATGCTGATAGTGCTACTTAGTATAACAATCCTGTTTAGCGCATGTGGCGCGCAAGCAACACAAAACCAGACGCCATCTCAGCCTGTACTGGGCAACTCATTACAGGTCGCCGCAACACCTACGCCTCCTCCACCTATCCAGATTACAATAAGGAGACAGGAAGCAACACCTACACCTACTCCCAGACCTACACCACAACCCACGGCGACTCCTACAACGCCTCCTGCTATCCCTACTACACCGCCGGCAAACCCGCCTACGAACATTCCTAATACCGGGACCGGGGCCGCTCCCTATGGGCCTCCACCCGCGATGAGCGCCGAAGAGATACAACTCTCCCAACAGCTCTTTGCGTTGATAAATTCGGATAGATCGATACGAGGCCTGCCTGCTTTTAGCTGGAATGCAACGCTGGCCGGGGGCGCACGTCTGCATAGCTGGAACATGTTTCACTGCGGTTTTAGCCACACCTGTCCCGATGGCCGTTCACAATGCCAGCGCATCGCCGACGAAGGCTTCGCCGGCTATAGCGACTGCGGCGAATGTATCGGCTGGGCTGGACCATTCCCCACCGCGTATGCGGGCATGCATAGCGTGCAGGAGAGCATGATCAACGAACCTCCTTCGGGTTGGCATCGCATTCACCTGACCAGCATAACCCTTCATCGCGTTGGCGTGGGCATTTATGTCGATCCTACGGGGTATATCTGGTTTACTGAAGATCTGGTGTCTTGATCTCACAACACCAGATCTTCAACATAATCATCGAAAGCCAACTCAGGATTTGATCACCTCATGAAAATCACGTCCCAGGTCCTTGAGAAGGACGATGGCAGCATTGCGACCAGGGCCACCAGTCACTGAACCGCCAGGGTGCGTGGTGGAACCTGTCTGATAGAGGCCAGGAATTGGCATACGATGCTCAGCATAGCCTGGTACTGGACGCAGCGTTTCCGCCTGAGCAGGACTCAGATCGCCCCCGTGACAACTCCCATGCCAGTTATGTCGGTTTACACGTTCCAGGTCGAGTGGACTGCGCATCTCCGTGGCAAGGATCTTCTCTCCGGTCAGGTTTGGCGCGTACTTGCGCAATTCCTCCAGGTCTTTTGCCGCGACCTCCGTTTTGATCTTGTCCCAATGCTCCGGCCCCTCACGCAGTTCATAGGGACGAACACTGATCACCTTGATCATATGTTTGCCCGCTGGAGTCCGGCTGGCATCTTCCACCGAGGGCGTGAGTACGAGCAGGGCAGGCTGATCCATATTAACGGTTCCATGCTGGAAATCCTCAGAGATACGCAGTTGACGCTCGCTTGTCTGTGCGATACCGGCACCGACGACGGAGCGCGTGCCACCATCAACGATGAACTCTGGCGGTTCGGTTGTGGCATAGTGGGTGACGAACATAGAGCGACCAGGCTGATAGGTTTCCACGCCATAGAGGAAGGCTTCTCCCCATGCTTCCGGGGGAGCCATCTCGACCAGATGCTTGACGTGGATGGAGGAGACGACTGCATGGCGTGCGCGGAACTGTTCGCCAGTCTCCGTTTCAACGCCTACACAGCGTCCATGTTCCAGAATCAGTCTATTCACTGGCTGATTGGTCAGAATAGTTCCCCCGTAATTCTCAACGATGCGGCGCAACGCCTGGGGCAGGCTCCAGGAACCACCCTTCGGGATCGCCCAACCATTGCGTTGTCGCCCTCCCACAAAGGAATAGGCCAATGTGCCAGTGCCTGCTCGTTCACCTGGCTGCATTGTTCCTTCCGCAAACCAGAGCATCCAGGACTTTATATGCCAATCCTCGAAAGATGAGTTAATAATATCCCAGGCCGAAAGTGCCTGCCTGCGCATCCAGATGCTTCCAAGGGGATGGGCAGCCAGTTCCTCGGCCAACGGCTTGCTCCAGCCGGCGGGGGCATAGCGAATGGTGTTGAAAATAGGCGAGACGCTGCGCCACTCGGCCATCATCTTGCGATAGGTCTCGGCATCTTTACGCGAGAATTTGGCGATCTCCTCACAGGTACGGTCGATATCCAGCCATTGAGTTAGATACGTCCCATCGGGGAAGACCACGTGAGAGGCAGGATCAGCGTGAATGTACTCCAGACCATACTCGGCGAGCGGCAACTCCTGTTTGCTCCAGACGGGACTTTGCAGGAAAATCGCGTGCGTTGTTGAGCACGTGTCGTGGAGAAAGCCAGGCAAGGTCAACTCTTCGGTCATGGTATCGCCCCCAATGATCGAGCGAGCTTCGAGGACCAGGCAGGAATAACCTGCCATCCCTAAATAGGCAGCGGTAATCAGGCTATTGTGGCCCGCACCAGCAATCACGATGTCAAATTGTTCCGTCATAGGTTTCTCCTTGGATGATCCAACAGACTCTCGTCAGAATAATTGCCTGTCTCCTATTCCAGATCCTTCAGGTGAGAGAACTTTTCCTGGATGTGGATGAGCGCCTGTCGCATGTTTCCCTGCTCATCGCTGCTCAGGCCCTCGACGAGCTGAACTTCAAATTTTCGACTAAAGACCATCATTTCCTGAAATACCTGCTGGCCCGCAGAGGTGAGCGTCATCAGCGTAAAACGATTATCGCGCGGATCGACCCGCCGACTCAAGAGGCCTGAAGCTTCCATTTGTTTGGCAAAACGGGTCATCAATGCCGTCTCCATCCCTAGACGTTGTGCCAGTTCGGTTTGATTGATCTCGCCGGTATGCATCAGCTCGTGCAGGAGCATGACCCGTGATTGGCTCATACCCAGGTGCCGCTCGTAAAAGCGGAGCAGATCACGATACAGATGAAGCAGCAGAACAGGGAGTGGAAGGGCTTTATCATACAGATTTGCCAGGTCATAGTCCTCAGGCGCGCTCGTTACCCAATGGGCAAGGCGGTCTTGAACATTCTGGGCCAATTGCGGGTCCTCCGATCGAGGTATCTCGTCCTTTGAAGCGTTTGATGGACTTGATCGCTGCCTGGGCATTTTTTGCAATCCTCTTTCTTCTTTCCGTTTCTCTACCAGAGAGCGTAGACGGATTTAAAGATTAACCCCGTTAATGATTAACCCTGTTAATTGACAACATACCCAAATAAACAGACGTTGTCAAGGGCTTGTATTGACGGAATCTGCCCTCAGGCTGACGGTCAAATCAGATTATCTCCTTTGCATCACATTGGCTCCATCCGCGAACGACTGACAGTTAACAGCAAGCACTACCCCACCATTTGGGGGAAAGATCACGTTGTCGCATCCTGCCATATCGTATCCTGCTATAATAGATGATAAAAGGATAAGACTATGTTTACCTCATTTCCTCTCTTTGTCCTCCTCCCAATTTTTGTAGGAGGAGCGATCGTTATCTGGTTTGCAGGTATCCAACTCTCCAAAACAACTGATGTGATCAGCTCGCGCTTTGGCCTGGGCGAAGCACTTGGTGGTATCATTATCCTGGCAATTGCCACTAATCTACCCGAAATTGCCATTGTCGTTAGTGCGGCGCTCACACACCATATTGGCATTGCCATCGGGAACATCCTGGGCGGTATCGCAATCCAGACAGTTGTACTTGTCTTGCTGGATGGCTTTGGATTACGTCGAAAAGGAGCACTGACTTACGAGGCTGCCTCCCTCCAGCTTGTGCTTGAAGGCGTCCTCGTCATAAGCGTCCTCGTGATCTCTATTATGGGGACACAGCTCCCCCAATCACTCATCGTCGCACGCGTGGCTCCTGGTGATCTCTTGATAGCTGTCCTGTGGCTCGTTGGTCTCTGGTTGATTAATAAAGCACGCAAGGATCTCCCCTGGCAAGAGAAAGGCCGTGCCCCCGATATCTCTCGTCCAATTCAGAACAGTGAGCAGAAGAAGACAGAAAAGTGGAGCACTACACGTGTTTTAATCGTCTTTGCTCTCGCAGCTCTTTTTACGCTTTTCGCCGGATTTGTCCTTGAGGAATGCGGCAACAGCATCGCTGATCATATTGGCTTGAGCGGTGTCCTATTCGGCTCAACCGTTTTAGCGGCAGCAACGTCACTGCCAGAGCTTTCAACAGGACTGGCTTCGGTCAAAATAGGTGACTATAATCTGGCCGTGAGTGATATCTTTGGTGGGAATGCTTTTTTGCCGACCCTCTTTTTGCTTGCCACGCTGCTCTCAGGACAATCTGTCCTCCCACAGGCCAAAAACACCGACATCTACCTCGCCAGCCTTGGAGCGCTCCTGACCGCTGTTTATATCTATGGCTTAATCTTCCGCCCCCGGCGTCAGTTCTTTGCCCTGGGTATCGATTCACTTGTGGTTCTTGTCTTGTATATAGTTGGTGTGGTTGGATTGTTCTTTATTACAGGTGGCAAGTAATGAGGAGGAAGCGTCCATCTCCTATGGACGTATAAAGCCTTTCTTTCACGAAAAGCACTTGACTTTTTCTTTGATTATCATTTATACTATTCTTAATTAATTAGGAAATACATAATCTAAAAGGAAAGGAAGGGACTTCCACACGCTTCTTCTGGGGCTTTTACAGGGTAAATTGCGGTAAGAGCGTTCCCTTTTTGTTGTAAAGGATGCAAGAGAAGGCGAAATGGATCAATTTAATTCGTCTTTACATGAAGCAAAGATGCCTTAATAAAAGATGCCCCGATAGTGTCGAAACCATTACAAAATAGCGGTCTTGAATCCATCATTTCATAGAGAGTACGTTAATAGATGTACGCTTTACCTGAAGTACTGACGACATGTATTTATAGAAAACAAGCTGTCTGTTTCCTATAAATGTGTTCATGCAATGATGCAAAGGAGTACCTGTAATGAACGAGCACCAATCATTTTTGCACTTCCCAACGCAGGGAAATGTGAGCCGTCGTAATTTTCTCAAAATGGCTGCCTCTCTTGGTATTTCAGCCGCCGCTCTCGATGCGCTGTTCCTCTCTTCTCGCACCGCTTACGCAGCAACACCTGGCCTCGTTGGCTACTGGCCGCTGGATAATGGTAGCGGCAATAGCGCAACAGATGTCTCTGGTGGCAATCATAATGGAACGTTGAATGGAAGCCCTGCCTGGACCACTGGCAAGTCTGGTACCGCACTCAGTTTTAATGGGAGCAGTACGACCGTTGATATCAATCACAATGTCATCAACACGAATACCAATTTTTCGGTTGCGGCGTGGGTGCAACTGGCATCTTTAAACAACTGGTCAACCGCTGTAAGCCAGGATGGAGCGAATGTGAGCGGCTTCTTCCTCCAATATACAAGTCCTGGGGCGGGTGCTGACGGCGGCAAGTTTGCCTTTACTCTGCTTAACTCGGATGCTACAACGGCAACTCCTGTACGGGCTACCTCACCATTTTCCCCTGTCGCCAACACCTGGTACCACCTTGTGGGCGTTTACGATACCGCAAACCAGCAGATCCGCTTATACGTCAATGGAGCGCTGGCGGCAACGCGTCCGGTAAGCTCAGCCTGGAATGCGACAGGTGAGACGGTGATTGGTCGCGCAAAATTTGGTAGCTCTGTGGACTACTGGCCTGGCTTGATCGATGATGTACAGATCTCCAATCAGGCACTCAGCAACTCAGATGTAACGAGTCTCTATCAAGGTGTACCTGCACTAACGCCACTTCGACCACCATCTGTACCACTTATCGTGCGCAATCCCTATGTCAGCACCTGGCAGAACTCAGACGTTTCCCCCGGAAACTGGTCAACCTTCTGGAATGGGAATGTTAAAGCGATTACCGGGATCGTGCGTGTTGATGGTACCTCGTATGTCTTCTTTGGGGCTCCCGGCGGCATCGGTACAACACAGAACGCTACCCAGGTCCAGTTAGAGGTTACGGCAACACAATCACGTTATGTCTTCCATGCCGGTCCTGTCACCCTTTACGTCAACTTCCTCTCGCCAATTGAAGCGACTAATCTGCAAAACCTTTCTATTCCTTTTGGCTATATCTTCGTCCAGGCCCACAGTAATGATGGTAATACGCATAGCGTCAGCGTCTACATGGATATTTCCGGCGAATGGGCGCATGGAACCAATACGACATTGATCAACTGGGCCTATCAAACAGTGAATACCGGGACGCAGAATGTCAACGCTTTCTCTGTTACCCCTGCATCACCCCAGGTACTCGCGGAGACAAACGATTATCCATCATGGGGCAGCGCTATCTGGGCAACCAATGGACCAGGCTTTACATACCAGAGCGGCCAGGATACTGTTGTGCGTTCCCTGGCTGTTTCTCAGGGAAGTTTGAACAACTCGATGGATACGACGATGCCGCGTGCCATCAATGACCGCTGGCCCGTCTTCGGTTTCAACTTTAACCTGGGCGCTCTGGGTGGTACGCCCAACGCGCCACTCATCTTTGTCCTTGGTCATGTTCGCCAGCCTGCCGTCAGCTATCAGGGTGGTCAGGTGCCTCCATTGTGGCAAGCGTACTGGTCTAACTGGATACAGATGCTCGGAGCCACCTATAATGACGCAACAGCTCTGACAATACTCACACGTGCAAATGCGCTGGACGCCTCGATTGCGCAAAAAGCCGTCGCTGCTGGAGGAGCGCATTATGCTGCCCTTTGTGCCCTGGCTGCCCGACAGGCATTTGGAGGGATCGAACTGGTAAATACAGCGAGTAGCCCCTGGCTGTTTCTTAAAGAGATCAGTAGTGATGGTAATGTATCAACTATCGATGTCATCTATCCCATGTTCCCCATTCTCTACTATCTGAACCCTAACCTGCTGAGCCTGATTCTGGCCCCCATTCTTCACTACGTAGAAAGTGGACTCTGGCCACAGGTCTACTGTGTGCATGATCTGGGCTCGTCTTATCCTAATGCAAATGGTCATAACGATGGTGGCGGAGAAAACATGCAGGTTGAAGAAACATCCAATATGCTTATCATGGCTGCCGCTTACATACTGCAAGCCAGCGATGCATCCAGCTATAGCAATGCCCACTACACCATTTTTAGACAATGGGCTAACTATCTCAATGCATCGAATGGAGGAAATCCCAACCGACCAAACGCTCTGGACCCACTACTCCAGAACCAGACCGACGACTTCACCGGTTCCATCGCTCACAGCACCAACCTGGCCCTCAAAGGAATTATTGCTATTGGTGCCATGGGCATTATCGCGCATGCCGCAGGGAATAGTGCTGACCAGCAATTCTACTCCAGCACGGCCATTAATCTGATTGGGCAGTGGACGCAACTCAGCAAGGACCCCTCACAGGCGCACCTTGATATCGCCTACAATGAAGCAGATACAGCGCAAGGCACCGGGCCAGGGACGTACAGCTTAAAGTACAACGCCCTTCCCGATCGTATATTAGGGCTGAACCTGATCCCGACATCCGTTTTGCAGCAGGAGGCAAACTGGTATATACAGAAAGAGAACCAGTATGGTGTACCACTCGACTCACGGCATACCTATACAAAGGCCGACTGGGAGATCTGGACCGCCGGCTCTACTGATAATGCCCAGCTACGCCAGTTCTTTATCGATGCCCTGTATAAGTTTGCTAACACGTCGCCATCTCGTGTCCCCTTCACCGACTGGTACGACACCATTAACAATACCCAGAATGGTTTTCAGGCGCGACCGGTGATAGGTGGCCTCTTCTCAATTCTCGCTCGCATTAAGAGTGGCCATTAATTCGCGACACATCAGCGATGAACCCAGGCACCGATCACTGTAGGGAAGCCATTTATTATTCCGGGGCA
>JACDAE010000274.1 GCA_013695595.1 Ktedonobacteraceae bacterium
CACGGGATTATAAATGGCTCCCCTACAGTGATGGGTTTCTAGTAAAAATGGCGACCTCTTCACTTATAATTGGCCTATATTGTTCAAGGAAAAGGATTTCTCATGAGCCTGTATTTTAAGCAGCGCCGCTTATTTCGCGCAGCAGGGTTACTGATCGTTGCTCTGATTGGTATTGCTTTCTTCCTTCGTAGTGTTCCTACTCCAGCATTGGCCGCTCCAGCTACTATCACGCCTGCTGGCACCTGGAATGACAATCGTGGCACCTTGATTCAAGCTCACGGTGGGGGAATAACTCAGGTAGGCTCGACGTATTACTGGTTTGGAGAAGATAAAAAGGGTGAAGCGTCAGGGAGTGCTTTCTTCTTGAATGTCCCGTGCTATTCTTCTACGGATCTGGTGCATTGGATCTTTGTCAATAACGTTTTGACACGACAGGCAAGTGGAGATCTTGGGCCAAACCGTATCATCGAGCGTCCTAAGGTGATCTATAACAGCACCACCAATCAGTACGTTATGTACATGCATGTTGATTCTCCCAGTTATGGAGATGCCCGCGTCGGTGTTGCGACCAGTGCGACCATATGTGGGAACTACAGCTATCGTGGCAGTTTCCAACCACTGGGTTATCAGAGTCGTGACATGAACCTCTTCAAGGATAGCGATGGAGCTGCGTACCTGTTGAGCGAAGATCGTGTGAATGGTCTGCGTATCGATAAGCTCTCCTCGGATTATCTGAGCGTGGTCAGTGCTGTGGCGGTGCTTGCTGATTATGAAGCGCCCGCGATGTTCAAGCTCAATGGGCGCTACTATCTGCTCGGTTCCCATCTGACGGGCTGGAATACAAATGATAATCAGTACACAACTGCGACATCACTGGCGGGACCGTGGTCTGCCTGGTCAGATTTTGCTGCACCCGGTACAAATACGTACAACTCCCAGACGACATTCGTGTTACCTATTTCTGGTAGCCAGGGTACGACATTTATGTACATGGGTGATCGCTGGACGCCATCCAGTTTAGGAACTTCGCCTTATATCTGGTTGCCGTTGCAGGTAAATGGGGCGAATATTGCCACGATCTGGCATAATAGCTGGACCATTGATACCGCCACGGGATTATGGCAGGATGCGGGATCGACCAATTATGAGGCCGTGAGTCATAACAGTGGGAAGGTGTTGGATGTGTCGGGTAGTTCAACGGCAGATGGGGCATCGATTTTGCAATGGACATGGCATAGTGGAACCAATCAAGAATGGAGCCTTGTGTCTGTGGCGGGCGGCTATTACGAGATTGTAAACCGCAATAGTGGGAAGGTGTTGGATGTATCAAGTAGCTCAACTGCTGATGGGGCGTTGGTTCTGCAATGGACGTGGCATAGTGGAACCAATCAAGAATGGAGCTTTGTAGCTGTTGGTGGAGGGTACTATAAGCTAGTAAACCGCAATAGTGGGAAGGTGCTGGAAGTGCCCAACAATTCCACTGCCGATGGAACCGCTATCGATCAATGGACCGATAATGGTGGGGCGAATCAGCAGTGGACGTTCCTGGCCGTGTAGACCCTTTGGGCCCAACAAATAAGGATGTTTCCCAAAATGATTCTCTAAATATCAGTAAATAAGCATAATCTGGTAGGGACCCGATTGCATCGATTCCGCCATTTATGGAATGTGCGGCACGGATCGATCAATCGTGAACGTGATGCATCGGGTCCCTACCAGATTTGCGGCATTGTATCGCAGGCCCGAGGCCGCATGGAGGGTCGAGTGAGGATATCACTTCAATTCCCAACGCTTTGGTGGCGGATAGACGTATCGGGCAATCGTCGCTGACACCCAGCAGATACAGAAGCCCCCAAAGACCAATAGGCCGCTCTGCGCGGCCTCGCTGCCTCGGATTATCCGTATCAGTATCAGAGCAACCGTCCAGGCAACGGCAAGGCCAGCACTGTAGGTTCAATAGTTTCTGAAGCGAAGCATCTTAGATCCCCTGTTCCTTTCAAGAGACACCGTTGACAACTTCTCGTTTGTAGAAACCTTGATGAAGGAAAATCGTATCCCAACCTGAAGTGTCTCTTTTTCGGCTTGGGGTGTGGTTCTCTCTTTCCTCAGAGCATCCTGCTCCTGCTCATCTCTTCATTCTCAGTCTAATATATTGCTATTTGTTATAATAACAATAGCATATCGTAATACTCTTGTCAATGGCTGAACTGTGTATTCGTTCAGGTTCACCACGCGTTTCCTAAGAGGAGGGATAAGGGCCAGCCTGACGCTCAATCTCTGTGATAGGCAATGGAAGTGGCGGTGCACAGCTCTCGCGCACAATCAGTTCTGGTTCCAGCATGATTGTGCGCCCCTCGGAGATCGGTAGGTCTGGATGTTGTAAGCGCTGCACCAACTGTTCCACGGCATGATTACCGAGTAGAGAGATTGGTTGTGCGATAACCGTCAGGGATGGCATTGTGAGAGAAGCCCAGGGCACATCATCAAACATGATAAGTGAGATGGTGCCTGGAACCGAAACTCCACGCGCACGAAGCGCAAACATGGCCGTCTCACCGATCAAGTTATTCGTAGCAAAAATAGCGGTTGGCGGCTTGCGTAACGCTAATAAGTGATCTACAGCCTGAATACCACTTTTACGCTTAAAGCTCACCATTTGCACCAGTTCTGGATCGATGGGTAGCGATGCATCCTCAAGCGCCTTGTAGTAGCCCTGCAAACGTCCCTGTCCCGTTGTCGTGGAGAGTGGACCGCTCATAATACCGATGCGCCGGTGTCCCAGAGCCGTTAAATAGGCTGTTGCATCGTAGCCGCCTTTGACGTTATCCAGCAGCACTACATCTGCATCGGGTAGGGAGGCAATTTTGCGATCAACCAGCACCACTTTAATCCCCAGATCGATAGCTTCGCGCCACAGGTGGGCGTTCTGGCCTGTTGCGACCGCTAGAATGCCATCCACACGCTTCTCCATGAGCACATTCAGATACTCTGCCTCTTGTGCCGGGTCTTCATCCATGGCGGCCAGAATCACATAATAGCCCCACTTTTTAGCGCTACTCAGGACGCCCGCAGCTAACTCTGCATAAAATGGATTGGTGATGTCTGCGATCACCAGTCCAATCGTATTGGTACGTTGGAGCTTCAGACCTCGTGCGGAGTCGTGTGGTCGATAATGCAACTCCCGCACCGCTTCGTGCACGCGCTGTTTGATCTCATTGCTGACATAACCACTCTGGTTGAGTGCTCGCGATACAGCAGCTATCGAGACACCTGCACGTAGTGCTACATCGCGAATCGTCACACTTTTCTTCATGCCGATACCTATGATTATCACCGCTAATATCTACAAAATTCTGGGTGATATCAGAAAATCTACATACATTTTTCGTATTTGTAGTAAATCACATATGGGGTGATAATGGCAATAAGGTATACTCTAATCTGCTTTCTGGGGAAATAGGGTAGGGGCGCACGCAAGGTGACGCCCCTACCCTATTTCCCCAGAAGGATGGAGATCCTAAATGGCACATTACTTGACATGGCAGCCTGCGTAAAGTATATTAGTGTATAAGGTACACTAAGCGGGGTAGCGCTGAGGAATAATGAAAATGCAGCGTTCCATAGAGTCTCTTTAACTAAAGTATAGGCTATGAGACGCGTTTTGTCGAGTCTATTATCACATATAGCAGGGCTATTTCATTTTCGCTTTTCCTCTGGATTCGGCCCGCAAGCGGGCCGAAAAGGGTTACGGGTGTGTGTGTTTTGCGGGCAGCGCCCGCAAAACACACATAACGAAGCGAGCGCCATAGGCGCGAGAAAGGACGACTTTTAAATAGCTCTGCACATATAGGCATAGTTCATTTTTGCACGCCGGAAGAGCGGAAGGGTTGTATTAATCGATGGAAGATCAGAGCAATAATACCCAGGTAACTGAACAGGATATCGAGCACCATGAAGAGTCGTCAGATAATACTCAGGTGACTGAACAGGATATCGAGCACCATGAAGAGCAGACAGATGAAATAAAGGCACATCATTATGATGTAACCAAATATGAACGCCCATCGGTGACTGTGGATGTGGTTATGATGAGTTTGCGTCAGCGAGACCTGCAAATCTTGCTGGTCAAGCGTCGTGCGTGGCCGTATGAGGGCATGTGGGCCATACCCGGCGGCTTCGTGAATATCGATGAGTCGCTAGAGGCGGCGGCCAAGCGCGAATTGCAGGAAGAGACTGCCGTGCAGGATGTCTACCTCGAACAGCTCTACACCTTTGGTGATCCCGGACGTGATCCACGCACGCGTGTCATTACAGTGGTGTACTTTGCCCTGCTGGATTCGGAACGCCTGCAGGTCAAGGCGGCCACTGATGCCGTGGATGTTGGCTGGTTCTCTGTGTATGAACTGCCGCCGTTGGCCTTCGATCATGGGGAAATTCTGGATTATACGCTTAACCGTCTGCGCAATAAGCTGGACTATACCACGATTGCCTTTAGTTTACTGCCTGAACAATTTACGCTGCGCGAACTGCAGCGCGTCTATGAAATTATTCAACATAAAAAGCTTGATAAACGCAATTTTCGCAAAAAGATCCTGGCAACCGGTATTCTAGAGGATACCGGTGCTAAAAAAATGGAGGGTACCCATCGTCCGGCACGCCTGTATCGCTTCAACCCGGAAGCAGAAGCAAAATTGTAGGGGCGCGATTTATAAGCCCGCTGAGGAGAGAAAAACTATGACCGATTCAACAATTCCTGAGAACTTTTTAGGGCAGGCAACCCGGTTTTTGCAAGCATTGGTAGAATGGGAGCACGACCTGCTAGCTATTACCTGGACAGATCTGGTGATTGATGCGCAGCAGGGACACGTAGGATTGTTCAGCGTGGATATGATCAACGGTTTCTGCCATGAAGGACTGCTTTCCAGTCCACGTATAAAAGGCATTATTCCAGAGGTTGTCACAGCGTTCAAAGATGCATATGCCATCGGTGTACGTAACTTCGTGCTGGCACAGGATTGTCACACGCCGGCCTCCGTTGAATTCGCTGACTTTCCACCACATTGCCAGCTTGGTACCAGCGAGGCCAATACCATTCCTGAACTAGCGGAACTGCCCTTTGCCGATCTCTATACCATTGTCTCCAAAAATTCGTTGAACGCCTTTCTTGGCACAGATCTGAACACGTGGCTGGATGGGCACCGTGACCTGAGCACCATCATCATCGTGGGGAATTGTACCGATCTCTGTGTCTATCAATCGGCGATGCACCTCAAGCTTTCTGCCAATGCAGCCAATAAGAGGTTGCGCATCATCGTGCCCGCCAACGCCGTGCAGACCTATGATACATCCCTGGAGACGGCGCAAGAGATCGGCGCTCTCGCTCATGATGGCGATGTGATGCACCTGTTGTTCTTATATCATATGCGTCTCAATGGCATCGAGATTGTACGTGAGATACGCTCACTGTAATAATACCTATGGACGTGGTATCTCCAACAGGTCAAGCATTTCATAGAGTGAGTGGACTAGCAGGCAGTCGACGTTATCTGGAGTGAACTTCCCTGCGCGATCGAGGAGTATGGGCGTGATTCCCACAGAGCGTGCGCCCAGGACATCGTGAATGTAGGAATCGCCGATATGCACCGCATAATCGGGTACCGCGTTGGCACGCTCAAGCGCCTGCTGGTAGAGCATCGGTGATGGTTTCGCATGGCGTGTGGTTGCTGAGACCAGCAGACAATCGAAGTAGCGACTGAGCGCGTGCTGGCGTAGAATAGGGCCGAGCGCAATGCCCCAATCTGAGATAACGCCTAATGTATAGTTGCGTGCCCGTAGCGTCTGGAGTACCGGGAGCACATCGGGATACACGTCCCAACTGGTATGTTTATCGAACTCCTCATTAATAGCCTTTGCAAGTTGATAGAGGCGTGGTTCGTCATGTTCCACGATCAGGGAACGCAACAACGTCATGTAATAGCCAGTCCAGAAGTCGTTGATTGCCTGATCGCTGGCCCAGGTATGTCTGTTATTGCGAGACTGACGCAGAAAATAATCCTCCGCCTCCTCCATACGCTCTTCTACCTCGCTCAGATTGATGTGCAGATCGAGTTGCTGGCAGACCTTTTGGCAGATCTCTGCGATGGAGGGATAGGGACGTATCAGCGTAAAACCAGCATCAAAGAAGATGGTACGGATCGCTTGTGGCTGTTCAAATG
>JACDAE010000282.1 GCA_013695595.1 Ktedonobacteraceae bacterium
TACCATGCAGATTCATCATAGGGGGGCCAACAGTGATGCCAGAGCGCGTGATCTCCCATTTTCTCAATGCCCTTTCAAAATCAGTCATGCGTTTTTTCAGCACACCCACCGTTCGCTGTATCTCCCCATTCATCTCCAGATAGCGCAAGAAAACAATGTTATCCGCCATATAACTAATACCAATCTCGGTGGCACGAAATCCTCCAGTGATAGCTTCTACATCATTGATCAACAGAACGGTCAAGCCATTATTTTGGAGGTGTTGACAGAGCGCGTGCAAATGGGGCACCATATCTTCGCCACGCATCGACAGACGATACCCGGAAATACTATCAAACATGACCATAGCGGTTGGTTCTCTCTCTATTTCCTTGCGCACATTGTAGGCAAACTCATCAGGCGTAAAATGTAATGGCTCTACCCGTCTGATAAGCAATTTGCTTTGCTCCATCATCGAACGAACAGGTATATTGATGGCCTCGCAACGGTGTAAGAGTGTCTCTTCTGCCTCATCAAAGATATATACCAGAGATCGTTCGCCCCGTACTGCCGCCTCTTTCATAAACTGAATACCCATGCTTGTCTTCCCAACGCCACTGGGACCAGTAATAATACTGACCGTCCCACGTTCCAGGCCTCCATGGAGTAACGCATCTAATTCTGGCACACCTGAGGAGAGCGTTTCTAGCATATAGTTCTCCCCCTGGTGAGACGTTTCGGGGAGGAGATGAGGAAAAAGCTGCATTCCTTTCTCAGATAAGCGCATTGTATGCTCACCATGGAGGAAGTTTGACCCACGATATTTACCGACACTGAGCGTTTGTTTGTCAGGAGAACTGCTCAAGGTGATAATTCCATCACAAATAGCCTGAAGATCTTCATCGGTTGTGGTATCAACACTTTCTGACGTTATGACAACTGTTGATCCTTGCGATGCAAAAAACTGCAGAAAGGCAAGGAGTTGTCGACGATATTGCAGGGCATTAGGAGTAAGGCGACGGAGTTGTGATATGCTATCTAAAAAAACTCGTTGCGGATGTAAGCGTCTGACCTCTTGAATAATCGTATAGATAATCGTTTCGCGCACCTCCTCACCCGATGGAGAGAGATGAGAGTGATATTGTTGTTCATCGTTGAGAAATTCTGCGCTCATACTCATGTCGAGGAAGGGAACATCTGTAAGGTCCAATCCCTGCGATGCTGCATCTCTGCGGATTTGCTCTTCGAACTCCCCGATGCTCACAAAAAGAGCTGTTTCGCCTCTTCTCGTACCGGCTGTGAGAAAGTGAAAACCTAGAGTCGTCTTGCCAGAGCCTGGATTGCCACGCACGAGATAGGTTCGATGGGGAAGTAATCCTCCGTCGAGAACCTCATCAAGTTCAGGAATGCCGGTAGAAAAACGCTGGTCAAACGAATTTATGTCCATTCCAGGACTTCTGGCTGATAAGAGCTTTTCCTGTTCTTCGGATTTTTCGTTGACTTTCATAATAAGAATGGACCCTTTCCTCCATGTTACCAAAATAAGTCTTTATTTTTTATTGTACATGATAAGCAAATTCTCATTGCACAGCAGACTTCATGGCTCCTTCTATCTTTTCATGACATATACCATCAATGCCGCTACGGGAATATCACATATCGCCGCTTCCATATTTTGCATAGGCTCGTGGTTTCTCAGAATATATGGGATACACACAATCTTCATTCTCTTTTTCAGCTTGCTATATAATAAAAATGTAAAGAGATGTGATGCACGTCCATCATATCTTCACCTTATTTCGTTCAAAAAGGAAATCAGAGGAGTAATGTTACAGAAAGAAAGATTATGGAACATGATAAACAGGCAGTTATACCACGAGCAAGCGATGATATAATCGATGCACATGAATTCCTTATAAGCATCCTCGCAGCTTCCACTGAGCATTGCATCCTTGTTATCGATCTCACGGGAACAATCCTCCTATGGAACGAAGGCGCACACCGTATATACGGCTATGAAGCACGCGAAATGATTGGCAAAAAAAAGATGGATGCGCTCTTCCCTCTCCAAGAACGCACGCCCAGGAAATTGCTTGAAATCAGCGCACTGGGAAGGTATGGCAAGTGGGAGGGGTTGCTCAATCAACAGCGCCAGAACGGCCAGATCTTTCCCGCTCATATTACGATCACTCCCAGACACGACAAAGAAAAGCAGGTAGTAGGGTTATTGATCATTTCAAACGATGTTTCCCATGATATCGTTCTGGAAGATCTCCAATTTGAAGAGTTAAAGGTTGCGCAATTCTACACGCGCTCTCTTATAGAAGCCAATATCGATATCCTTATTGTAACTGATACAGAGGGCATTATCACTGATGTTAACCGCCAGATGTGCGAAGTGACAGGGCGGAGTCGAGAAGATATTATTGGTTCTCTATTCAAAACGCATTTTACAGATCCCCAAATTGCGCAGGAAAATATTCGCAACACTCTCAGGCTAAAAACAATCACAGATGAAGAACTTACATTGCAATCGTCTCAGGGAAAACTGATCGAGGTTTCTTGTAATGCGACAGCGGTCCATGGATCTCAGGGGCAAGTCCTTAGAATACTTGTCACCGCTCGTGATATCACTGAGCATAAAGCAGCGGAAGAAGCACGAACGCTCTTGCTCAAACATGAGCAGCAGGCACGAATCATTCAGGTAGAAGCGAACGAACAACTACAGCACCTGAACGAACTCCAGAAAAACTTTATTGCCACCGTAAGTCATGAGTTTCGCACCACATTGACCGGCATTGTGGGATTCAGCGAACTGCTCCAGGAGGAACGAGAGTGGAGTCCCGCTGAAGTTTATGAGTATGCGACTGATATCAATACCGATGCACAACGCCTCAATCGCATGATTACCAGCTTGCTTGACCTGGGACAGATCCAATCGGGAAAAATGGGACTCCATCTCGAACAGGTAGAAATGAATGCATTGCTCAAAGAGACCACCGAACATATGAGTGTCGCAACTCAGCGAACCATCCTTCTGCACCAGGATGCCACGCTTCTGTTTGTAGAGGGCGATCGTGACAAACTGATTCAGGTCATGACGAACTTGCTGTCTAATGCAGTTAAATATTCACCCACAGGAGGTGATACCCAGGTAACAAGCCAGAAGAAAGGTCAGGACGTGCATATATGCGTAGAAGATCAGGGAATAGGCATCCCCAAAGATGCCCTGGAACGCATCTTTGTGCCTTATAACCGTATCGATTCAGATAAAACGCGCTATATCCAAGGAACAGGTCTGGGCCTGGCGATAGTCCATGAAATGATTATGCTCCATGGAGGGCGCATATGGGCAGAAAGTACATTAGGGCAGGGGTCTCAGTTTCATTTCACCCTTCCATTATTGAAAAAATAGGCAATATAGAATGATAGAAAGGCACACTCTTTTTACTTTTCATATGAACACAACCAGTATTTACGATGAACATTTCAAATTGTTCCAGTGTCAATACCCTTTTATTCACCCACAAATGCTTGCTATCTCTCTTTTCGCTTTTCTAAAATGAGATTTACGCTCATTGCCTTCCAATTTTCTCCCTTTTGTCATAAATATTGACAATGTTCGTCCCAAAATGATATACCTCGTAAAGAAGCATTTTGATGAATGTCTTTGATGAAATCTTTCCAAAAGCAGCGCAGCTTGTGCATGCGCAGATACTACCTCTCACGGACACCGTCAATGAAGGTGACTACTCTATTAACTAAGGATGTTTTTATGGAGTAGTCAATGCAAAAACGTTCATTGTTCGTAGATAAGATGAAAGGAATTCATTTATGTCTCTACCTCGTGTACGCACCAGGATGCGTTACATACTTCTCTGCACATTACTGCTTGTATTGGCCAGTGCAGCCACATTTGGTCTAACAACCACCCACCAGCAAAAGGCGCATGCAGCCTCAGTTATCAAAATCATGCCCTTAGGAGATTCTATCACCGGCTCCCCTGGCTGCTGGCGTGCGGTCCTCTGGAACAACCTCCAGAATACAGGCTATACCAATATTAATTTCGTTGGGACACTGAACAACTCAACAGCATGTGGAGTAGCATTTGACGGCGACAATGAAGGGCATGGCGGCTATCTGGCTACCAATATTGCCAATCAGAATCTGCTGCCCGGATGGCTCTCTGCTACAAATCCAGATATTGTCATGATGCATCTAGGCACAAATGATGTCTGGAACAATATCGCTCCAACAACCATTCTGGCTGCCTTCAACACACTGGTAAATCAGATGCGTGCCAATAACTCGCATATGCGCATCCTGGTAGCGCAAATTACTCCGATGAATCCCAGTGGCTGTTCGGCCTGTGCACAGAGAGTTATCAACTTCAACGCTGCCATTCCAGGCTGGGCCAGTTCTAAGTCCACTTCACAGTCCCCGATCGTGGTTGTGGATCAATGGACAGGATACAATGATAGCACTGATACCATCGATGGGGTACATCCGAATTCTTCAGGTAACAATAAAATAGCCTCTAAATGGTATCCCCCTCTGACGAACCAGATCAATAGTATCAATAGCGGCGGCGGTAATCCAACACCAACACCAACGCCTTCTGGAGGAGGAGGTACTTACTATAAGATCGTGAACCGCAATAGTGGATTGGCTTTAGATATCTCAGGTGCCAGCAAGACAAATGGCGGTGTAGCGATCCAATGGCCCTATAGTGGAGGCTACAACCAGCAATGGAAAGAAGTAGCCGTCAACGGTGGTTACAAGCTCGTCAATCGGAATAGTGGCTTGCTGCTGGATGACCCTAATTCCTCCAAAACCGCAGGAACCCAACTCGATCAGTGGAACGATTCTAATGCTAACAACCAGTGGTGGAACCTGGTCTCGGCTGGCAATGGCTACTACTTTATTGTCAATCAGTCGAGTGGCCTTTATGCAGATGTATCGGGACAGTCGACGGCTAATGGCGCGTCTGTTCTTGAGTGGACAAGAACTGGAAACAATAACCAGCAGTGGCAGTTGGTCCAGGTCTAACGACAAAATACCCACCGTTCAGCAATTCGGTTCATATCCATAAATGGTGGCATATGGTAAAATAGTGTGATCAGAATTGTTCACCTTTAGAAAAGAGGGCAAGCACCTTTACACAGTGCTTGCTCCTTCCTATTATCAGGGTGTCGTACGAAAAGAGAGGGCCGATGAAATTGGGTGAAGACACAGAACACCTACCATTACGTGAGCGCAACCGTCAACGCATCATCCAGCGCATCGTGAAGGCCGCCATCGAACTATTTCACACCGTCGGGTATGAGCAAACAACGATGGACAATATCGCAGAAAAGGCGGAGGTCAGTCGGGGCACGCTGTTCAATTACTTCCCTACTAAAACATCACTCCTGATCCCCTTCGCAAGTGAGCTTTTTAAGCACCGCGTTCAGCCAGAGGTGCGCTCTTATCTAGAGAAGCAACCCACCACGCTTGACACCTTACGCTTTCTCTTTCTGGAGATCGGCGAGCAGGTCTTAACACTTCCCGACATTGAACTCGCTTTACAGCAAGAATTCTCTCCTTCACCGCCAGCGATGAAAGTATCTTTACACCATGTTGGTTACATTGAAACCTTGCTAACTATCGTTCACCATGGCCGACAACGCGGAGAAGTCCGCACCGATATTCCACCAGAGCAACTCGCCCGCTATATAGGTGTACTCTACGTTTCGCTCATTCATCCTCTGACCAATCAGTTTTCAGCGGCACAATACGCCAGTGAAGTCGAGATCTTACTAACATTTTTGCGTACCGCTTTACGCCCCTAGAGCCATTGGGCCTCAATGCTTTAATGGTCGATCTCTTAGATGCTGCGGCAGATTCACTACGACGATACCAGGACGAAAAAGCAAAGAAGCCTTCAAGCGGAAAGCCGTTTGATTATGCAGAAAAGACTCCCACCAGTGCGCAACCACGAATTCGGCCAGGACAACGGTCACGGTATCCTGCGGGTGTCGTTCATGAATAGTATCGATATAGGCAAGCAAAGGACGATTCAACGAACGATAGGGAGAGTCGATGACGAGCAGATGTGTATCTTCGTCGGCACCAATATGCTCCTGCCAGCGATCCCAATCCCCGCGCAGGGTATCCGCTTTATCCACATCGATCACGACATGCACGGCGGTCACGTGTGAGGAGATGGAACGCGCATATGCCAGACTTTGAATAGAGCCGCGATCCAGGCGGTCGATAGGAACGATCAGGCGGTGATGAATGTCCTGTGGGCGCGTGGGAATGTCGAAGGTACGCTCACGCTCGAAATGTTGGTAATGGCGATTGATGGCCAGGAAGATCAAGAC
>JACDAE010000343.1 GCA_013695595.1 Ktedonobacteraceae bacterium
AGGCCATACCACGTTCGCGCAATACAGCGAGCACTCCATTCAACAATTCACGTCCCCGCCTTGTGACTTCCCCGGCGGCGCGACTATCGGCAAAAAGCGCCATCGCACCCGCTCCCATATACCCATAGGCCGCATTGATGAGGATCTTCATCGCCGCCTGCGTGGCCTCGGAACGATTGGCTGCCAGCGAACCCGCTGCCGCCGCGCGTGCCGCCGCTTTATGGGTCAGGCGTAGATCGGTCAACCGACCCAGAATACTGAGCAACACGCCCAGGTGATCACAGGCCGGCCCGATCTGAAATGTGCGCATCAAAGAGGGATAGAGCGAGGCTACATCTGCCTTGACCACCTGCTCGGCAATCCCTTCGGCGAAGAGCAGCGTCGCGCCCCCTTCGTGGAGTCCCTGCTCACCCTCCTGCTGAGATGCCTGATAGGGAAGCGCGACCCCTGAACGTAGATAGGCACGGACCAATAGCGGTTCCAGAATACCCATCGCCGGTCCAGCCGATGCGAGGCGCTCGTAACGACGTGGTGCCATACTTGCCAGCACGAATGGGGCACCGAGCAGGCGGCGCGAGAGGCCATCGACTTCTTTTACGTCATCAAGCGCATAGTGCCGTACCAGTTCTGGTGTATCGCGGTAGGTTGTAAAGATCTCCGCGCCCTCAATGTAGACACGCTCAGGCGATGCGATCCCGAAATAGCGGGCAACCTCTTTAAGGCGATAACTCGGCAGATCGCGTACGACGAAATCGTAGCGTCGTACGGCATCCAGCGTATCAATCAACTCGCGCCCGGCTACACTATAACGCGTTCTGCGCCGCGCTTCGGGTCCAATCGCAAGCGTCTCCTCGCGCCGCTCCAACTGCGGTGGACCACCCTGGCGTCCCAGGTGCAAGGGTATGTGTAAGACCTCGGCGCGTTGTTCTAGAAATGGCAGATCGAAGCCAAACAGGTTATGGTTTTCGATCACATCCGGGTCGCGTTCGCGAATCAATACACACAGATCTTTGATTAATTGTGCTTCCTCGTCAGGTGTGGCGGCTTCAAGCGTTTTTGCGCAGCCGCGATTATCGTAGATAGCCACCAGGAAGATGCGCGCACGATGCGGATCGAGCGCCGTCGTCTCCAGGTCGAATTGCAGCCGGTGCAGATCCTCATAATTCATATCCCGAAAATACACGCGCCCGCTACTCATCAGGTACTGCTCAACCGGACCCATACGATAATATTCGTCAATCTCATCTAACCGACTGATTTTTCTGCCAAGCCGACGAGTTGCTCCGCTGAGGAGTGCGCGTTCAAGAAAGCGGCCATCACGGGCGGTTATCAGATAACGGTAAGAGGTTGCAGAAGTAGCACGATGCGCCAGTTCACGATAATTCACAAGCGCATTCTCGCTGCCAAAGGCCGTCATAGGGAGCAATGCAGGTCCAAGATGCGTGAGGTCTGCCAACGACGTTGCGAAGAGCCAGGGTCGGAAGCGCTCACGTGTACAGATTACCTGTTCACCCTTCCGTTGCCAGATGACTGCACTACCCTCACGCTGCGCCCAGACGGAGACAATGCCCGGCGTGGCATCCCAACCGAACAGGCGCTCATCTTCAACCTGCATCTCATTAGAGTCGGAAATGGAAGGCATTCTTAGTCCTGACGCTTCTGCTATAAAGAACATTTTTTCTAAGTATAGCATGCAGAGGCTGAGTATGGCAAACCCAATTAAACCTATTTCCAAATTGTCGAAAGTGCGCTACAATCGGCGTGATCAGGTATGCATTTACTGGCTCAAAACCGATCCTAATGGAAATGTAAGCATTGAATTCTCAAATGTACTCACAAAACATGATCCAGTCACAATCTATTAGCAACGCTTCATAAACCCCTCTTACAGTAGGGAAGCCATTTATTATTCCGTGCTTATTTATTCCTTATCTATTTATGCCGTACCTATTTATTCATGACCACTCAGTGCAGTTATAATAGACCCGGATTTATAAACATCTTTGTGGTAAGAGAGGTCATTCTCATCCATAACACCCATATCGGCCACACAAATACGATTGCGCCCCTGCTCTTTAGCGGCGTACATAGCGCGATCAGCATATTCGAGTAGCATCTCGGCGGTTGTACAATGCAACCCATACACGGCAACACCAATGCTGGCGGTGACTGAGAGGCTAACTTCTTCATGCGTATCCTCGGTCTGCCAGATATACGGCTGCCTGGTAATAGCAGCCTTAATGCGCTCAGCTACCAGCAAAGCACCCGCGAGATCTATATCGTTAAGAACGATAGCGAATTCCTCACCTCCGTAGCGCCCAACAAACGCATTCTCACGCAAAACTGCCTGTAACCGTTGTCCTGTCTCTCGCAACACGGTATCTCCTGCCCGATGGCCCCAGCTATCGTTGACATGCTTGAAATGGTCGAGATCAATAAAAAGGAGGGCACTACTCTCCTTATTCTCCTGGCATAAAGCGATCTGCTCTGAAAATCGGCGCATAATGGCACGATGATTGAAGAGATTTGTAATCGCATCCGTCTCAGATGCCAGAGCTTTCTCCTGATAGAGACGATTGACCTCATCAAGCAATAGAAGCTGCTGCTGCACCAGTTGATCCAATTCCTCCGCGCGGTCGGCACGCTCAAGCGCTTTAGAGAAACTCTTGGAACTCAACCAGGCAAGTATAGCCCCACACACCTCCAGAAGAAAAAAATCTTCGAGGTAGGCATACTCATGCCCATGTAAATTGACCTGAATTTCTTGAGTCAGCAGGGGATTATGCGGAATGATGTTAAAAAGGATAATTCCTGTGATGATCTGAATTAAAGCAACAATGGGAATAAATGAACGTTTGAGAATCAGTCCAACAATAAGAATGGAAAGCGCAAAGATATCGAAATCTGGAATATTGCTATTGGCAATGCCATGCGGCTGCATCAAGGCCGAGATCGTCACACCGAGATCAATGGCAAGCGTATACAATAAACCCGCCATCGTTACCTTCCCTTTGCGATTAAGAAGAGCTATTGCAACTCCCAAAAGAGCTATTACAGTGATAGGCACCCAGTCGCCCGGCCTTGCGAAGGCTAAGGGGATAAAAACAATAAGTGCAATAAGAATAAGGGGTAATAGCGAAGATACAAGGCGTGAGCGTCTGAGACGCTCTTGTTCTTCAATGCTCTTCCCAAACCCCCTGGCATCTGGTCCCGTGAGCCAGAGCCAGAAATTCCATCCACGTTGAAAAATTTTGAGCAGATGAGGAGGCTTCTTCTGACGAGATGACATCTGCGAGCCGAATGATAAAAAGCGCCTCAATAGCCATGCTAATAGGATGTGCATACCCTTCTGCCTCTTTCTATATAGTAATTATTTTCTCATTGTGAAAATGGTCAACCCTCTATAATCCTAATCGGCAGGCTGGGCTCTTTTATACAATGTTTTTTCTGCTGGTTGCTCTCGCCAACGCGTGCTATAATATTACAGGCATTGCTTTTTGGCTTCCCGCCCGTAGCATGCCGTTTTTTTCAGGTGAGAAATAAAAATTATGGATATAGTATTCGCTGATAATGTAGAGACATTCGTCACTCCTAGTTTATGGTCCGTCCATTTTGATCGTGCTTTATTGTTTGCTACTTTGTATCGTGCTTCCACACGTGCGGCTCTGACCGGTCATACGATGATTGCCAGCTTTACGCAACCTGTGGGGCCATGTGATCCACTCTCCATTTTCAGAGTGTTTTCCCAACAAGGTCTGGGGGAATGCTTTTTCTGGGAAAAGCCTGAGGATCAGAGGACCTTTGTAGGCATCGGTACCGCCACCACTATCGAGACGTCCGGAACAAATTGTTTAAATGACGCCACGCTTGCCTGCCGCTCCCTGCAACGTGATGCCGTCGTGGGTTTTGCTCCCGGCAAGCTTCCAACCCACGTCACAGGGCCGATCCTCTTTGGCGGGTTTGCCTTTGACCCACTGCGTCCAGCTACCAGCCTGTGGGATGGCTTCCCCGATGGATTGCTTATCCTGCCGCGCGTGCTGTTCAGCGGGGGCGAGAAGAATGCGGCACTTACCGTCAATCTGCGTATTACGGCCACTGACGATATTGAGCAACTCGCGGACGAAATTACCGTCACAATATTGCGCCTGCATACGATGGTTGAAAACTTGCTTACACAATCACAGCCAGCACCGACCTCCTCACATCAGTTGGTGGTACGCGACCTTCTCCCGGCAGAAACATGGAAGAGCCTGGTTGCCTCTGCGGTGCAACATATTCAGCAGGGGGCGTACCAAAAAGTGGTGCTGGCACGTGCGGTTGCGGTGACAGGGGAAGATGCATTTGCCATCGACGTGCTCCTGCAACACCTGCGTGAAAGCTATCCAGGGGCTTATGTCTTTGCCATTCAACGTGGTGCACGCTACTTTGTCGGTGCAACACCTGAACGCCTGGTCTTTGCGCAAGATGGGCAGATTCGCACGATGGCACTGGCAGGTTCCGCGCCGCGTGGTTCAACTGAGCAAGAAGATCGACGATCAGGTATGGAGTTATTAAATAGCGAAAAAAACAGGCGTGAGCATGCCATTGTTGTGAATACGGTGCGCAGCGCACTGGAGAATCTGTGCTCAAGCGTACAGGTTTCTGACACGCCACATCTGCTGAAGTTGCACAATATTCAGCATCTAGAGACGCCCATCTTGGGTGAACTGCTACCAGGCCATGGCATTCTAGAGGCGCTTCATGACCTGCATCCTACACCTGCGGTCGGAGGCTTCCCTCGCGAGGCAGCACTGGCTGAGATTCGCGCGATCGAGGTGCTCGATCGCGGCTGGTATGCTGGCCCAATCGGTTGGATCGATAAAGATGGGCACGGCGAATTCGCCGTCGCGCTCCGCTCCGGGCTGATCGACGATAATAAAGCTACCCTCTTCGCTGGCTGTGGCATCGTGGCCGATTCAGAACCAGATACCGAGTATGCGGAGTCACGATTAAAATTAAAAGTGATGCTACGCGCATTACAGTAAATGTACACAATACCGTAGGGATATACAAAGAAACGAGTGACAACCATGTCGGTCATACCAACCGATAAAACAGATTTTCTCAACCCCACCTACGTTTATATAGGAGCCTTCGTCGATGAATTGCAACGGGCAGGTGTATATAACGTCGTGATCTGCCCTGGCTCACGTTCCACACCTCTAGCGATGGTGCTGGCAGACCAGAAGGCAATCCACACCTGGATGCATGTCGATGAACGCTCGGCAGCCTTCTTTGCATTGGGTATGGCTAAACGATTGGCACAACCCGTCGCGCTGGTCTGTACATCGGGGACAGCCGCCGCAAACTTCTTCCCCGCAATCGTCGAGGCGCATCTCACGCATGTCCCATTATTAGTATTGACCGCCGACCGCCCCCATGAGTTGCGCGATAATGGTGCACCACAGGCAATCGACCAGAATCGCCTCTACGGAACACACGTGAAATGGTTCGCCGACGTTGCCCTGCCTGAAGCAAGCAATAGCGCCCTGCGTTACATCCGCACGCTCGCTAATCGTGCCGTGGCATTAACCGTTGCCGTTCCAGCCGGACCTGTTCACCTTAACATACCCTTGCGAGAGCCTCTGACGCCCGCTGCACAACCTGATCAGCCTCTCCTGCCACCAACACAGCGCGACCCGCTTGCCTGGCTGGGACGACCCGATAATGCTCCGTATGTAGCTGTGACTGAAGCGCGACAAACTCTTACGGATAGTAGCTCACGATCCCAATTGCTTACAGGCATACAGACGTATTCACGTGGTCTTATCGTTGTGGGACCCTGCAATGATCCTGATCTGCTTGAACAGGTAACATTATTGGCACAAAGAAGCGGCTACCCCATTCTGGCCGATCCGCTTTCGCAGTTGCGCAGCAACTCACTGACATCGCCCTTCGTTTCGGCCAGTTACGACGCCTTTTTGCGCATCGATGCCTTTATCGAACGCGCAGAGCCGCAACTCATTCTGCGTTTTGGAGCGATGCCGACTTCTAAACCGCTCCTGCTCTATATGAAACGCTACGCATCTTGTCCACAGATCATCATCGATGGCAACGCTGACTGGAATGAACCAACACAGCTTGCCAGTGAGATGATCCATACCGATCCAGGCACTCTCTGCCGGGAGCTGCTTTCAGCACTTAGTGACCTGAACGCACGCGATCCACAATGGCTTGAGACGTGGCAGCAGGCCGAGCAGATCACACGTCAGGGGCTCCTGTCCTCAATACAAGACTTCGAGCCGTTCTTTGAGGGGCGCGTCTTTACCGAACTGGCTACCCTTTTGCCACCCAAAACGACGCTCTACGTTGGGAACAGCATGCCAGTCCGTGACCTGGATACATTCTTCTGGCAGAGCACATTCCCACTCCATATCATGGGTAACCGCGGCGCAAACGGTATCGATGGTATGATTTCCAGCGCTCTGGGAGCGAGCGCAGCCAATCAAGAGGGTCACACAGTGCTGGTGATCGGCGATCTGTCCTTCTTCCATGACCTGAACGGACTCCTCGCCGCACGCCTCCACCAGCTCGACCTGACCATTATCCTGATCAATAACGACGGAGGAGGTATCTTTTCCTTCTTGCCTCAGGCGGCCTATCCTGAACACTTCGAGCAGCTTTTCGGTACACCGACCGGACTAGATTTTGCGCCCGTCGTGCAGATGTATGGCGGCTCATTCCAGCGCGTTACCGACTGGCATACATTCCGTTCCGCACTACACGAGAGCACCACTACCAGAGGGCTACACGTAATTGAGGTGCCCACCATGCGTGACAATAACGTCCAGATGCACCGCCAACTCTGGCAGGTCGTTGGGAATGCCCTGACCACCCAATCAAAAATCACATAATTATGAAGACATCTGGGGTAGGGGCGTGTGCTGGCCACCGCCCGCCCCTACCCCAGAAGGGACGAGAAAAGTGCAATCCACAAGTAAGCTGGTGCACGTTAATGGCGTGCAGATAGGTATAATACAACGAGACA
>JACDAE010000352.1 GCA_013695595.1 Ktedonobacteraceae bacterium
ATCTTGAGGAGGCAGGTCGTCGCCTTGCCTATACAACTGAAGCCTCGCGCCTGATTGACCTGAACGCCGATGCGGGCGTGCGCGGTGCCCACGATATTCGCCCCCTCCTTGTTCGTGCTGCTCGTGATGGTGTCCTGACGCCGACCGATCTTGTAGAGGTATTAGAGACCACACGGGCAACGATCTATGTAGCGCATATGCTCACGAAATTGGACGCCGAGACCTTTCCCCTGCTCAATATGCTGGGCCAGGATATTCCTCTGCGACCTGTGATTGTGCGCCGCATTGAAGAAACCGTGAGCGAAGAGGGCGAGGTTTTAGATACCGCCAGTCCCGCATTGCGCAAGATCCGCTTCGATATTCGCGGAGCCAATCAGCGCCTGCAGGAACGTCTACGTACATTGGTCAATGAGTTCGGCAATTCGCTCCAAGAACCAATCGTCACTATGCGCAATGATCGCTACGTCATTCCGGTAAAAGTCGATAGTCGCAGTCATGTACGCGGCATCGTCCATGATCAATCGTCCAGTGGCGCAACCGTTTTTATTGAGCCAATGGTCGTTGTCGAACTGAATAACCGCGTGCGCGAATTGCAGATTGAGGAGCGACAGGAAGTTGAACGTATCCTGCGCGTTCTCTCCGCAGAGATTGGGCGCGAGGCCGATTCGCTCAAAGTCGCGGTTGAACTGCTGGCCGAATTTGATCTGCACCTGGCAAAAGCACGTTATGGCCGCCTGATTCGCGCCAGTGCGCCGCGCCTGAATGATCAGGGGCGCATCGATCTGCGCAATGCTCGCCACCCGTTGTTGACTGGCAAGGTTGTTCCTACCAATTTCCACCTGGGAAACGACTTCTTTATGGTTGTGATCACAGGCCCGAACACTGGCGGTAAGACCGTCGCCCTCAAAACCGTGGGCTTGCTGACCCTGATGGCGCAGGCAGGATTGCACATCCCGGCGGAGGAAAATTCTGAAATTGCGGTCTTCGAGGAAATCTTTGCCGATATCGGCGACGAGCAGAGCATCGAGCAGAGCCTCAGCACTTTCTCATCGCACCTGACGCGCATCATCGAGATACTGCGCAGGATCGACGAGGAGCAGAAGCGCGGCGTCCCCGAAATCTCTGGCGCACTGGCAGAGACGCTACGCGACAAGTACAGGCAGGGTTTCCGCGTAATGGTGCTCTTCGACGAACTGGGAGCCGGCACAGATCCCAGTGAAGGCTCAGCGCTGGCGCGTGCCATCCTGACCTTCCTGTTAGAGCGACATGTAACGACCGTTGCCACAACCCACTACTCGGAACTCAAAGCATTCGCACATGAGCAACCGGGCGTGGTCAATGCCTCGGTCGAGTTCAACATCGAGACGCTCTCGCCGACCTATAAACTGAGCATTGGCCTGCCTGGACGCAGCAATGCGCTGGCAATCGCCAATCGCCTGGGCCTGGATGACAGAGTCATCGAGCGCTCCCGCGAGTTCCTGGGTACAGCCGGTGTGCGCATGGAAAACCTGCTCGAAGGCCTGCAATCCGAGCGCAAAGCAGCCGAAGATGAGCATTTCCAGTTAAGCATGGAACGCACTGAGGCCGCCTATCAGCGCCGCCAGTTGGAGGAAGAACGCCATCAACTGGAGGAAGACCGCATCAGGATTCTCAATGAGGCCCGTGCTCAGGCAAGACGCGAAGTAGAGGACATACAGGCGCAACTGGCAAAGATCAAAGTTGATGTGAGCCGCATCAACATGACCCGCGAACGCCTGGGCGAGGCCCGTACAATTGCACGCGGCCTGGATGAGAAGGTTCGACCAGTACCAGAGCCGATACGTCAACGCAGCAGGGAGCCAGAAATAGAACGTGCCGAGGGTCCATTGCAGATTGGTGATACAGTGCGTGTGCTCAGCTTTGGGCAGAACGCCGAACTACTTGGCCTCTCAGCGGATCGTAGTGAAGCCGAAGTGCAGATGGGAGCCTTGCGTTTCCGCGTCAACGTCGATAACATCGAGCGTCTGAGCAAGCGTAAAGCAGCCATCGAGCCACAACAGGCAAAGGTTGTCGTGCCCCGTTATGAGGATCGTCCCGAAGTCTCTACCCAACTCGATATGCGTGGCTGGCGTGTTGAGCAGGCCCTTGAGGAATTAGAGACTTATCTGAACGATGCGACGATGTCTGGAATGTCATCGATACGGATCGTGCATGGCAAGGGGACGGGAGCACTGCGGCAGGCGGTACGCGAACATCTTGCGCACCATGCCCTGGTCAAATCATATGCGTCCGCACCACCGCAAGAGGGTGGGGATGGTGTGACGATTGTGAAATTGAGCGCATAGGCGTTCTTTATTAACGAAAGAGTGGTAGGAGCAGCGCCTACCACTCTTTTTTTATATTTTGCGCCCTCCTTCGTCTTTCAGGTGATAGGACATACAATACAAAGCCAAACAACCGTGACCCGCTAGCAACACAATGTTCGACATACGTCAGAGATCTGTCATAGGATGCACCATACTGGCATATCTTCCCGGTTATAACATTGGTATGAGATATTCAGCTACAAGGCACGGATGTCTCATATAGGGCGTTATAGCCATCCACCAGGGCCAGGAAGGAAACACACACATGAGCATTACGCTATTAGTCATCCTGATGCTAGTTACATTTATCATTGGACTGGTCGCAGGTGTCATATTGGGGCGTCCCCGCATATTCTAGTCAAAGAAGCCAATCCGTTCAAAGGAGGTTGCATATGGTTCCCATCGACATGGTACTGATCCTGGTCCTCATCTCATTTATCGCAGGTCTCATTGTAGGCGTATCAATGATGCGTCCCAATGTGTACAGATAGAGGCGTAGAAGCACATAGCTTCCATTACCTCGACCCCTTCTATCAGTGAGATCGCCCACTCACGACAATCTTTTGTTTTTGTATACAGAAAACATGCACAAAGCAATATTCTCCAGGCAAAGTATAAAGATACATTCTCTCTCTTTCTGTACAAATAAGAACATTAGTAACAGCCTCTAGTCATATCTTCCCCTGTATGCTAATCTGATGCCAGTGAGAGTTCTGTTTTTTTGGAGCGAAACTTTCAGTATATTCGTGTTATTCATAGGAATAATGCCGGGAGTGTTATTCTCGGACAAGACATTTTAAAATGTAAATGGAGGATTTAATCGTGGGCGTTTTTGACAGAGCAAGAGACCTCGGTGGGCGTGGTTTCCGGGGTGGTTTGAGCACAATGGGCGATTTTCAGAAATTTATCATGCGTGGCAACGTCGTTGACCTTGCGATTGGTATCGTGATTGGCGCAGCCTTCAACTCAGTCATACAGTCATTTGTGAAAGACATCGTTACACCTCTCATTCCTGTTCCGCAAGGTTTGAACGGTATTACTTACAAGGTTCCTTATACCCATGCAATAATGAATATTAGTGACCTTATTAATGTCATTATCAGTTTCCTCATTATCGCCCTGGTAGTCTATTTCTTCGTCGTGAAACCGATCAACGCCATGGAAGATGGCTACAATCGCCTACACCCCAAAGAGAAAGAGGCACCCACCACCCGTGATTGCCCCTATTGTCTGAGCACTATCCCGTTGGGCGCAACGCGTTGTGCATATTGTACTGCACAGTTGCCACCTGCGGATGCACCTGCGGCTCAGGCTAGATAAAACTCTGCCTGGGAAAAACATGTGGATGGTGGAAGGCGGGCTTCTACCATCCACATGTGTTACACATATAATCCCACGTTTCCCCTACAATCCCATTTCTCACCCGTAATATTGAGGTGCCTTCTTCAGTGTTTGCCATTGCGCACCATCGTGTCCAAAGACGATCAGGGCCACCTGTTCGCGCTCGACCAGAGCCAGCAATTTCCGCGTGCTGGCACGTAATTGCTCCTCATTTTCATCCATCGGCCACGCTACACGCTCAGGTGTGAAAAGATGCTGCATCATGACCGCATCAATCGCCAGCAGCACCGGACCTGTCTGTGGTAGGCGTACCAGCACGGATTGGTGCCCGGTTGTATGTCCGCTGGTCTCAAACACGGTAAGACCCGGTAACAGTTCGCTATCACCATCAAGCAGGCGATAATGCAACACGGGATGGTCCCAATGGGCACGTGCGGCAGCGAAGCGTGGATGACCGCTACGGGCCAGTTCGTAATGGGCACGCTGAACGATAAATTCTGCCTTTGGAAATACATCATGGTAGCCCGCATGATCTACATCAAAGTGGGTGCAGATAAGCATATCGATATCGTCGGGTCGCAAGCCAAGGGCCGCAAGGTGCTCAATTACGTCTTTCTTCTCCCTGGCTGGCGGCATATCCACAGGCATTTGAACATCCGCAGGGAGTCCGCTATCAATCAGAATATGTTTTCCATCGCCAGTCTCGATAAGATAGCAACCTGAGGCCATTTCCAATGTGCGCCCTGCTCCAGCGGGTACGGTTGAGGCCGATAATTGCAAAAGGTAGAGCTTTTGTGGAGCGGCAGGAAGTGTCGTCATTCTTTAAACCTTTCTCGCATGTATTGTGGCTCTCCATTCAAAGAGGCATAGGGCGTCGCGTGGGTCAAACGAAGTATATATGCATCGATGTTGAGGAACCGTAGCCTCTATTACAGACAAATGCTGTGTTTTATGC
>JACDAE010000379.1 GCA_013695595.1 Ktedonobacteraceae bacterium
AGCGGGCGCACGCAAGGTGACGCCCCTACCCAGGTTTCAATTCGGTATCCTCAAGCGGCAAAGTAAAGCGAAAAACGGCTCCGCCACCAGCGCGATTCTCGGCCCAGATGCGCCCACCATGCGCCTCTACCAATCCCTGGCATACAGCCAGGCCCAGTCCCGAACCAGTCACTTTCTTTTTCCGTGCCGTACTCAAAACGCGGTAAAACTTATCAAACACGCGCTCCAGATCACCCTGGGGAATACCCGGTCCGCGATCTGCAACGCTCACCATCATCTCCCCATTCACTACCTCAGCGTTGATCTCAATCGGTGAATCAGCAGGAGTATAGCGAGCTGCGTTCTCTAACAGGTTCGTCATTACCTGGCCCATCTGCAAGTAATCCAGTCCAACGGGTGGCAGATCATCAGGGATGTGCGTCTGCACTTCGCGTCCCTGCAATAAAAACTGCATGTGCCCTATCACATCATGAATGAGTTCATCGATGGGATACCATTCTTTTTCTGGCTTGAGCGCACCACCTTCGATACGCGTCATATCGAGCAGATTCCCTACCAGCCGATTGAGTCGGTCGGACTCGCGTTCAATGGAAAGCGCAAAGCTCTTGCGCTCTTCCTCATTCCATTGTACATCGTCTTGCAGCAAACTACTAGCTGCCGCCTTAATCGACGAGAGCGGTGTTCGCAAATCATGCGAGACCGAAGAGAGGAGCGCGGAACGCAGCGCATCGGTGCGTTGTAATAGCTCTATACGCAGACTTTCACGACGCAAACGCGCACGCTCAATAACAGCCGTCGCCTGATCCAGAAATGTCCAGAAGAAGGTTGCCTGCGGATTACTCTGTAATTTCTCCATCCCCTCTTCACGATGCAACATAAAACGCTCTGGATTAACTTCCATCAACAACTTCATCACTCCGACGACCTTCTGCCCCATCTGTAACGGAAACATACGCACATACAGGCGTCCAGGATGCTTTGCGGTCATCGCACGCCTGAACCAATGCTCTACCTGCTTGCCTGAAGAGGGTGAAGAGGTATAAAGATCCACTATCTTCCCCTCATGCATAACGGCGAGTGCGGTCTGTTCTTCGTCGGGCATGAGGTGTCCTGCCTCCACCGTCGGATACGCATCTGCATGCAATGACATCTTGCCATCCTCGCCCGGCAAGAGAATCGTGCAATTGCGGATACCTGCAAAGGCAAATTGCTTGACAATGGCCTGGGCCACTATCGCCAGTTGCAGTTCCAGATCCTCCTCGCGTGCCGTCGCGCTCAATAGTTCGTAGAGGGCACGCGTCTCGCTCTCGCGCTGGTTCGCCTGCTCCGCACGCTGACGTAGCGCGGATGCAAGTTGTCCAGTGGTCACAGCCGTCAACAAAAAGATGAAAAGCGCTACCCATTCCTCTAATTTTCCAATTGTGAACAGATACAGTGGTGGCACAAGAAAAAAATCAAAGGTAAAAAAGGCGATGAGCGAGGCCAGAATCGCGCTATAGTGTCCACGCGTACTGGCGAGACCCAATACCGCGAGCAGATAGATGATGGAAATATCAGGTATCTCAGGATATAACCGGAACAGGTAGATAAAAGCCGTCACACACAATGGCGCGACTATCCCCAGAATGGTATCAACTATGTAACGTTTGCTGGTTCGTCCCTCTCTGGCTTCCATCAGGGACCATTTGAGCGCTTTCATGAAATGGCGGTACTTTCTCTACCTATAAATTGAACGTAAAATAAGCATATCACACAACTGCTGTTCGACAAAATAAGGGATGCAGATCTCAAACACCCTCTATATTGACCGTTGAGCAAGACAACGTTATACTAGGTCCATGAAAGTGAGACGAGTTCTTTTATTTTTAACCCTATTCATAACCTTCGCGTCATGCAGTCCGGGGCACTCTGGCAGTAATGAGATCGCATTTCTACGCAATGGTCAGCTCTGGACCATTGATCCCGATGGTGCCAACGCCCTCGCCATTGTCTCCTCTGGCCCACCTGTCGTAGGCTATAACTGGTCCCCAACCCATCAGTTTCTGGCCTTTCGAACCCTTGATGATACATTCACCACCACGCCCGCCGCGAAACAACTGGCAAGCAATTCCATCAATGGGCAGGTTGGCGATGTACAGAGCACCATCAACTCGCTTGGCGTCGACGGTGGCACGCCCATCCCGACCGCGTTTTCGAGCACCGATATACGCTATAGCAACGTCATCTGGAATGCAAGTGGGACGCGCCTGATCTATCGTCAGAGCGGCAAGGCAAATACAGCCAATCCCGCCGATGCACGGTGGATCATCGCCCAAAACGACCAGCCCGGTGGCATCGCGGCCAAACTCGTACCACCCACCTATGCAATACCCTCTTTCTCTTATACCAACCAGAAGCTCGTGGCAATCTCTAGCGAGGGTATCTTTACTACAACGCTGACCGGAACACAGCAGCATTTTATTGCTCAGAATCCACTGCCCGGTCACCCACTTCCAGCACCACTAGAACGTGTCCTATGGCAACCAGCCCACCAGGATACCCATGTCCTCTACGCGATCCAGGTCGCTACACAAACAAAGGCGCATGCAGATGTATCACAGGTGCAGCTCATCCTTGGCACGCTGGATGGTCACACAACTACGCTAACGACCTGCACCTGCACGCAGTTTGCATGGTCGCCAGACGGCAATTCTATCCTGTATAGCACTGGAACAAGCGATACATTGCTCACTATTACGACACACGCCACGTTCACATTCCCAGTTGCGGCAGACAGCATCCCTTATTGGTCACCTGATGGCCGATTTTTATTGCTCGATGGTTCAGATACCATGGTTATGGTACAGCCTGCCCGACAACAGCAGAGAGTACTCTTAGATGATGGGCATACATCATCCGCGCCGAATTTCCCTTTTGTGCCAACCGTCAGCACGCTTTTGCAACCAGTTGCGAATAACATATGGGCTAGCGATAGCCGCCATTTTCTCTTTCAGACCCATAATCGTTTACAATGGCAGGGCAAAGCGTTATCCTCTGGTCAGGGACTCTACACCGCGACGATCGACGACCAGGGCCAGATACAGGGAGCACCTGTTCTGGTGGATAAGGCCAATGACACGCAGGCCGGCTGGACCTATCAGGATGCGAATACATCTTTTTTGTATTAGCAATTTCTCCAGACGAACAAATAAAGCAGGATAATAAATATTTGGAAAGGATATTACGATGAGTAAAGCAGACACAAAGGGTAGTCAAGGCCACAGATCGGAAGAGGACGAGGAAGAGTTGGATGATATGGAATTGCTAGAGCGGCTGGAAACGTTGCGCGAAGACATGGAGGAACTTGAGGTAACAACGTTGCAGGAGGTTATTGACCGTATCAACGAACTCCATCAAAAATTGGACGAGGATTAACCGGGTCACATGCGATAATGCTTTTTTGAAATGGGTTTTGATATCCAATCATGCGGGCAAAAAAGGTAACAAGGTAGGGAAGCCATTTATTATTCCGTGGGGCCTATTCATCACATGACGGGCAATGAAATGGATGGTCCACACGGAATAATAAATGGCTTCCCTACTCCGATAACATTTTCCATGACCGAATGTTTCTTTATCGTAAGAGTATTATCAGGTTCCTACGCCCCACCCAGATACGCCTGACGGACGAGGTCATTGGTCAAGAGATTGGGGGCAGTGTCGCTCAACACGATTTTGCCCGTTTGTAGGACATAGCCGCGATCGGCCAGGCTGAGCGCCATGGAGGCATTTTGCTCCACCAGAAAGATCGTCATGCCTTCTTTCCGAATCTGCAGGATCGTATTGAAGACCGTTTCGACCAGGATAGGCGAAAGGCCCATCGATGGCTCATCCATGCAGATCATAGTTGGACGAGACATCAAAGCACGCCCCATTGCTAGCATCTGCTGTTCGCCACCAGACATGGTTCCGGCAATCTGCTTTAAGCGTTCCCTGATACGTGGGAAGACCTCACAGACATGCTCGATATCGGCCTTGACTTCGGCTCTATTTTTGCGGCTAAACGCACCCATTTCCAGATTCTCAAGCACCGTCATGCGCGAGAAGATACGTCGCGCTTCCGGCACCAGAGCCAGGCCAGATGTCACGATATCGCCCGTCAGCTTATTTTCGATATGCTGTTCCTCAAAAAGGATCGAGCCAGCCTTGGGATGGAGCAAGCCAAAGATCGTTTTCATGGTCGTTGTCTTGCCCGCCGCATTCGCCCCTAGCAGGCAGACGATCTCGCCCTTGTTTACCTCAAGCGAAATATCCTGTAATACGTGGCTCGGCCCATAATAGCTATTGACATTAATCAGCTTTAGCATTGTCTTCTCCCTGGTCGGCCCGTGACGGCTTCCCCAGATACGCCGCGATGACACGCTCATCGTTACGCACAACCTCTGGCAAATCCTCCACAATCTTGCGCCCATAATCAAGCACAGCGATGCGATCCGACATCCCCATCGTAACTGCAAGCTTGTGCTCAATCAACAGAATAGTGAGGCCAAGCTCATCACGCAGGCGACGGATATACTTGACGGCATCTAGCGTCTCCACTTCGTTCATACCAGCGGTTGGCTCATCCAACAGGAGCAATTTGGGGTTGGCGGCGAGGGCACGGGCAACCTCGATACGGCGACGATCAGCATATGAGAGGTTGATAACATACTCATCCTGCCGCTCGACCAACGACGCACCAAAAAAGCCCAGTAGCTCCAGTGCTCGTATCCGGGCATGCGCCTCCTCATGTACAACACGCGGTGGGCGAAAAAGCGATCCCAGCAGGCCAGCTTTCAGTTGCGTATGCTGTCCCACCAGCACATTCTCAAGCACCGTCATATTATTGAAGAGCCGAATGTTCTGAAAGGTACGCGTAATGCCACGCATTACGATCTGATCTGGACTCGCCCCGGCGATCGAATGACCCTCCAGGCGGATATCACCCGCTGTAGGTTTATAGATGCCTGTAATAAGATTAAAAACCGTCGTCTTGCCCGCTCCGTTTGGACCGATGACGCTGATAATCTCTTTAGGATTAATCACCAGGTTCACATCTTGAACGGCCACAAGGCCGCCGAAGCGCTTGGTGACACCGCTCAGTTCCAGCAAAGGACTCGTACCTGTGCCGGCTGCCTCCGGCTGGCTTCTATGATCCACACTCATAGGTTTCTCTTCTCCCTTGCTTTCAGATTATTCAACGCGAATCTCAGATTCAAAACCCGCTGCTCCAGGTGGAACATCCAAGGAACCTTCTTCGGGAGCATCCGTTTCAGTGTGATGCAACTCACGTCTTCTACGGGCACTTGGTATCAAACCCTCAGGGCGGAAGATCATCACTATCACCAGGATAGAACCAAAGATGAGGTTACGAATACTGTCAAAGGTGAAGTTGGGCAAAAGCTGCGTGATAATGTGCAAAGGATTGCCTGGATCGCCTGCTAGCGTATCCAACTGTGTCAGCACGAACAGGTTGATGGAATAGACAACGAGCGCACCCACAATCACACCAGGGATGCTGCCCAGGCCTCCAATCACTACCATTGCCAGATAGATAATCGAGTCTGAGTAGTTAAAGTCATCCGGCGTCACGCCACCTAACTTTGCTGCGTGATAGACACCAGCGATCCCTGAGAAAAATGCACCGGCACCAAAGGCAAACAGCTTTGTGCGCGAGAGATTAATTCCTGAAGAGGCGGCGGCAATCTCATCCTCACGGATCGCGATCCAGGCTCGCCCCAGACGCGAGTCACGCAGACGGATATTGACGAAGATCAGCACACCAATCAACACTAGAATGAGATAGTAGTAGGGAATAGGGGTGAAGCTACTCCAGTTAGAGACGCCCGGAAACTTCGGCGAGTAGACACCAACAACACCATTGGTACCATTGGTATACTTATCCAGTTCTAGAAAGATGATCGGCACAATCTCGCCAAAACCCAGCGTCACAATCGCCAGGTAGTCACCGCGCAAGCGCAGAGTAGGCGCTCCGAGCACAACCCCCCATAACGCGGCAATGAGTGCACCACCAAGTAACATGGGCCAGAAAAACCAGGGCCAGACCTGTGGATTGACGATGACCCCAGTTAATGTCTGGAATTGGGTTGATCCCACCAATCCCCAGGCATAGGAGCCGATCGCGAAGAAGGCCACATAACCCAGGTCCAACAGGCCCGCAAAGCCAACCACAATATTCAGGCCGAGCGCTAGAATCACGTAGTAACCTGCATCGCCATATCCCGAAAGGCGGCCATTACTGCCATAACCAAACAATAACGGATCAATAGCAGGATAGAATAGTACAAATGCAGCAAGCAAGATCATATAGAAGCGCTGCGCGCCCTTACTGCGGAAAGGCAGATCGTTGGGGACGAGATCCTTCGCCTCTTCATTAGCACGACTCGCTGACAACGCACGCAACTGCTGCCTCTTACTGACGCGAGTCTTTGTGCCATTTGATCCACTGGCCGTTTCAGCCGCAGCATTGGTTTCAGACTGAGTAACCAGTGAGCGACGTAGTGCAAGCACACCACCGAGCTGGCCCAGAAAATAGCCGGCAACAGGAAAAACCAGTGTCCGTATGATAACCCAGATCAGGAGCAATGGCGGCAATGAGCCAGAAAAGAAAAAAATCAGATCAACTACGAGCCAGATGATTGCCAAAAGGGTTGCGAACCAGAACCCCCCCAACCGCGCACTATTCAGCAGATCGGATGGCTGCAGGTTATTTGTTTTCAGAGCATCAATTGGGGAGGGTGCTGTATAATTGGTCATCCTTCGCACAATACGGCGGACAAGAAAGTAAACGCCCCAGATAATGATCGATGCGGTCAGACCAATGATCAAATTACCGATTACGATCATCATCAAAAGGGGTATCATCACGAAGATGAAGACGCTGAGCCACAGGTCCAGGACGCCGCGCCGCCCACTATCAGCGGCAACCATATATCCCGCCAATGCGATGATCGTCGCATAAAAGAGCAGAATAAAAACAGCCGCCTGGATAGCGGTTCCTATATCAGGAATAAGACCGCTCCCACCGAAGATCACCAGCAAGGAATTATTGATAATACTTTCGCCAGCCCAGGCGAAAGTAAACACGAGGACCGGGACGAGCAAAGCAACAAGCCATTTGACTAGCAACGCCCGCGTATCACCTGCAGGCTTGAACAGACCTGCACCGAGAGAAGAAGTTGACAAGCGCGTACCTCCCTCTACACTTTATCCGGCGTCTGCTGACCAAGCAGGCCGGAGGGGCGGAAGACCAGGATTAAGATGAGGATGGCAAAAATAATTGCCCGTGACCATGCTGTACCACCGTGCGGAAGGATGGTATCAGGAATGAGCGTCGTCAAAGACTCAATCACCCCAATGAGCAAACCACCAAGCATAGCTCCTAGAATATTGCCGATCCCCCCCAGGACAGCCGCTGTGAAAGCAATCAAGCCAAGGTTAAAGCCAATCGTAAAAATCGTACTTCCATTATCCAGCGCGTAGATGAAACCCGCTGCACCCGCAAGTGCCGCCCCAATAAAGAAGGTAAAAGAAATGATACGATCTACATTGACGCCCATTAATGCCGCTGCTTCCCGATCCTGAGCGACTGCACGCATTGCGCGTCCCATCTTCGTTCTTGTGATTAGCCATTGCAGGGCAACCATCAAGAGAAGAGCAACCACGAAGACGAAAACATAAATACCACTAAAGGTAATAGGCCCTATATTGTATTGGACATTGGGGAAAATTTGTGGGAAGGGAACGTTGTTATTTCCTTTCCAGAGCTTACCAACATCTTCAAGGATCAGAGAGACGCCGATTGCAGAAATAAGAGGAGCGAGACGCGGTGCATTGCGGAGAGGTTTATACGCGATACGCTCGATGACTACACCAAGAACAGCGCATACCAGCATCGCCACAATACAGGTTGCAACCAGCACAGCTACCAGAGCGAAACCGGTAGGATAGACTGACCGGGGCACAATACCGAGCAGTGTGAGAAAAGTGAGAGAGACAAACGTACCAATCATAAAAATGTCGCCATGTGCAAAATTAATCAATTCGATGATACCATAGACCATCGTATACCCTAGAGCGATCAGTGCATAAATTGCTCCGGTTGCCAGGCCGACAATTAAAAGTTGCAAGACTAGGACCATAGTATGTGAAATCCCGCCTTCCTGCCATAGTATATAAACACAATTTCAGAGGCCGAAAAGAAAATGAAGGGTGCAGCCGCACACGCAACAACACCCTTCTCGAAACGCACTCGTCGCAGCCTGAGATGTCAATCTGTGCGGCGACGAGCATTGCGCAGTAAAAACAACCCGACTTAGAGGGTCACCTGCGTGATAAATTTCCAGCCATCACCGGTGCTGGGAGTGTCTGAGATGGTATAGATCGAGATGATGCGAGAAGTCGTATCACCATTGGCATCAAAGGCGACAGTGCCGGTCACACCAGCATAACTAATATGCTGAAGGGCATTAACGACAGCCTGGCGGAATGTTGTCCCCTGAGCTGCATCGCCGGAACTAGCAGGAGCTTTAACGCCACTTGCCAGTACTGTTTTGACTGCCTGAATCAGTGCCATTGCACAGTCATAACTACCGGCACTATAAGAGCCGATATTGTTCGCCCCATAGGCAGCACTATAATCGGAAATGAATTTATCCGCCGTACTACCCGTCAGATGCACCGATGCAACCGATGTAAACACCGGCCCGCCATTGCTACCATCAGTCTTATAGGTGCCAATCGTGGTTGCAAAGGCACTGGTCTGCGTACCATCGCCAGCGACCACGGCCACCTTCTTTAACGCAGGCACCTGCAACATCTGCTGGCGCAACAACGTGCCACCAGTGGAGTCATTGCCGCCAAAGAAGATGACATCAGGGTTCTTTGTTGCAATCTGTGTGAGCAGGTTCACATAAGATGTGGTAGTTGGTGCTTCACTGCTACGGCCCAGCAGCTTACCACCAAGCTTTGCCCATTCAGTCTGCACTGAGGTTGCGATACCAACACCATATGTCTCAGTATCATCAATGATATAGGCACTTTTATAACTCTGCGTTTTGAAAGCAAAGTCGGCAAGCGCCGCCCCCTGATACTGGTCACGGGTGGCGATACGGAAATAGGTGACTTTTCCGGTTGGACGATACGTCGCGATTTTGCTATTCTTGCCGCCACACTCAAATGCTGGCTGCTCTTGCGTCAGGCAGTCATTGGTATTCGCCGGGCTGATGATGGGGAAAGAAGCTGTATTTGCCTCAGGCAATTCGGCCTGCGCAACGCTACTATTAAGAGGCCCAACGATACCCGCCACCAGAGCATCACCAATAAGGTCTGCCACGTTCTTCTGGCCTGTTGCGGCATCGTGCGCACCACTAGGTCCAACATCGTCCTTAGGATCGAACTGGAACGTCACATTAGGAACAAGCTTCTGGGCATTTGCCTGGTTCACAGCAAGATGTGCACCATTCTCGGACGGTTTGCCCGCGCTCTCATCTTTACCACTTGTAGGAAAATCACTGGCAATCTTAATAGTTATCGGGCCACTGGTAGTCGGCGTACCACTACCCCCCGAACCCGTCGTTCCAGCACCACAAGCTGCCAGCATTGCTAACAACAGCGGAATACCCATCGATAGGGCAAAAATACGTGACCAACGCTTTCGCATGATCTTAAGCCTCCTTACATAATTGCAGATACATACTACCCATCACAGGCAGAGGGATGATAGATGATGAGAACCCATTCCATCCTTCCAGACATGCTCCACCTTTTGATGATACCTACGTAATACGTCACAAGCATCCGCAATCTCACCAGTTCCCACAAAATACTATTCGACTTTTAAAGCATCCATACTATAACATATATAGAACTATCGAGAATCGAATCCCTCACATTTAGCAATCTATATGCATAAGCCAGTTGGCAAGATGCGGATCGTAGATGTTGGGATTATACGTGTCCTATCGCAAAGAGTCAATACGTAATTTTGGCTAGTATGGTTAGTATGCATATATGTGGGAAGAAATAGAATAGGATCATCTCTACATACATTCTAGTCATGTTTTCTCATACCCTGACGACTGATAAAAATGCCCCATCCCCACGCGTCCGATAGAGCACTACGCCTTCAGCAAATACTCATCAAAAAACGCATCCACATGCGAGATATAACTACTGGTATCGTCGTCAAATGATTGCGCATGACCAGCTCCCGCTGCCACCAACTCCTGCTTCGGCTGCCCCGCCGCCTGGTACAGTGATTGCATACCATCCAGCGGCGTTGTGCCATCGTTATCGCCGTTGATGAGAAATAAGGCGGTCCGGCCAGCGAGCTTGCCTATTACATCGATCGGTCGCGCCTTCGTGACATCTACACCATAGACCTGCTCTATCAACTCCTGATCCGCCTGCCGCGATGCCTGGCTGGGTACATCGGAGGCCACAAGTGTGGCATCAACTGGACAACTCTCCGCCACCAACGCCACTATATCCTTTGAACGCGCCGCCGCCAATACCGCCGCCGTCGCTCCCATCGATAATCCCACTACCCCGACCTTGCTATAGATCATATCTGGCAGTCCATGAATATAGGAAATAGCCGCCAGAATATCCTCAGACTCGACCATGCCAAGCGTCGACATCACACCCTGACTCTTACCATAACTCTGGAAGTCGAACAGGAGGATGTTATACCCGTGTTTATAGAGAAAGGCTGCACGCGAAAGCATTCCGACGCGATTGCCAGGCGTACCATGACTAAGAATAATCACCGGAGCCTGGGGTTTCTGTAATGCCAGCCAACCCGACAATAATTCACCGCGCCAGTTATAGAATGTGACATCCGTGACGGGTAATTCGCGCACCGAACTGGCCGCTGGAATCGTTACTCCACGCCCTGGACGCAGGCCGCTGGTTAACTCATATGAGGAGGATTGTATCATTGCATTACTATGGAACGTTATCCCTGGCGTCGCCTGCACCGTTGTGGAGTTACTCAGGCGCGAGGAAATTGGATCTGTTACCGCACTCACTGGCGTATTGCTTACTTGCACGCTACTCGCCGGTTTCTTTTCCTGCACTAAGGGGACATCATGCAAAAACCAGCCTGCATTGACAGCTAGAATGCCAAATAAAGCAAAAATACAACGCCGAACAATTACTGATCTTCGCATTAGCAAACCTCTATGCTGGATTCTTTTGGACGAAGCGCTCGAACGCCGCTTCCACCTGACGCCTCGTCTCTGCGCGGGTTCCCCCATTATTAATTATTTCATCAACCAGGGCGAATTTAGGCTCAACAGGCGGCTGGGCACGAATGCGCATGTGTGCCTCTTCTTCACTCAAGGCATTACGAGCCATCAAACGGGCAAGCTCTTGCTCCTGGGGGCAGATTATTAACCACTTACTCTGGCACAGCATCCCCGACTGACCCTCCAACAACTTGACGGCATCAATGATGACGATTCCTGTTTCACTCGCACTCGCTAACTCGCTCAACAGTAGAACGGATACCGCTGGATGAACGATACGTTCCAGGCGCTGCAACGCTTCCACATCTCGAAACACGAGCGCTCCCAATGCCTTGCGGTCAACGCTTCCATCCGTAGCCATTACGCTCGATCCGAACTCTTGCGCAATCTGTCCCGCAACTGGCTGGCCGCTCTCATAGAGACGATGCACCAGCCCATCCGCGTCAATATAACGTTCAGCCCCCAGTTCGCGCAAGATTTGCCCAACAAACGTTTTGCCACAGGCAATATTTCCGGTAATACCGATCGTGCGGACCATGTTTTCTCACCTTTCCCGCTGGGGTAGGGACGTGTGCTGGCCACCGCCCGTG